>JANORU010000477.1:0-2930 GCA_031415475.1 Hyphomicrobium sp. | reverse complement strand
CCACCGAGCAGAGTGCCCGAAACTTTGCGGTTGGACGTCACCAGTCCATCTTCGTACGTGACGTTGAACATCACGAAGGTTTCGCGCGCGGTCGGCTTTTTGCGAGACATGATCATCACTTTCAATAGTCGTAATGGATCGGGGGCTCACCAGCTTCCGGGCAGTCATCACGCCGCCCGGTCGAACGCCAGTGAACATTGGGACAGGTTGTGGCCAGCCGCCGTCAGTCGGCGAACGGGTCCTTCATTAAAATTGTGTCGTCACGCTCCGGACTGGTTGAGAGCAGCGTGATCGGCCGCTCGATCAGTTCTTCGATCTGGCGGACATATTTGACGGCCTGAGCCGGCAAATCAGCCCAGCTGCGGGCGCCCCTGGTCGACTGCGACCAGCCTTCGAACGTTTCATAGATCGGCTCGATGCGTGATTGCGCGTTCTGGCCGGCCGGCAAGCGGTCGATCCGTTCGCCATCGAGCATATAGCCGGTACAGACCTTGATCTCCTCGAACCCGTCGAGCACGTCGAGTTTGGTCAGCGCGATGCCGTCGATGCCGGAAACTTTGCATACCTGGCGCATGAGAACAGCATCGAACCAGCCGCAGCGGCGCTTGCGCCCGGTGACGGTGCCGAATTCGTGGCCGCGTTCGCCGATCCGCTCGCCGATGGCGTCGGTCAGTTCGGTCGGAAAGGGGCCAGAGCCGACGCGGGTGGTGTAGGCTTTGGCGATGCCGAGCACGTACCCGATGGCGCGCGGCCCCATGCCGGAGCCGGTCGCCGCCTGCGCCGCCACCGTGTTCGACGATGTGACGAACGGATACGTGCCGTGGTCGATGTCGAGCAGTGCGCCTTGCGCGCCCTCGAACAGAATGCGCTTCCGGTCGCGCTGCGCTTTGTCGAGAAGGTCCCAGGTGACATCCATGAACGGCAGGATCTTGGGTGCGACGGTCGTCAGCTCCGCCATCAGCTTGTCTTTTTCAACGAGCGGCTTGCCGAGGCCGGCGCGCAGCGCGTTGTGATGCACGAGGATGCGATCGACCTTGGGGCCGAGCGTGTCGAGGTTGCGCAAATCCTGGACGCGGATGGCGCGGCGGCCGACCTTGTCTTCATAGGCCGGGCCAATACCGCGGCCGGTGGTGCCGATCTTGCCGGTCCCGGCCGCCTCTTCGCGAATGACGTCGAGTTCGCGATGCAGCGGCAGAATGAGCGTGGCGTTCTCGGCTATGCGCAAGTTCTCGGGTGTGATCGTCAGCTTCTGCTTGGCGAGCCGGGCAATCTCTTCGCACAGCGCCCACGGATCGACGACCACGCCATTGCCGATGACGCCAAGTTTGCCCGGCCGCACCACACCCGACGGCAGCAGCGAAAGCTTGTAGGTTTCCGTGCCGATCACCAGTGTATGCCCGGCATTGTGACCGCCCTGGAAGCGCACGACCACGTCGGCGCGTTCGGACAACCAATCGACGATCTTGCCTTTGCCTTCGTCGCCCCACTGGGCGCCGACAACCACTACGTTGCCCATCTCTGGCCTCGAGTTTCTGGGTCCCAAACAGACAATAGCCCCGGTTGGGAAACCAGGGCCTTTGGGACACGCGTTTCCGAGGGCTTATAGCCCAGAATCGGCATTCGCCAACACTCTGACCGCCCGCCATTCGGCAGCCTGGCTGCTTTGTCGCGCGGCGCGCCAGGCTTTGACCCGGCTCTTTCCGCCATTTACTGAGAGTTGGCCGAGCCACCCCGGACCGCACCTCCCATGATCGCCGCTCTCGCCCGCCGCACCGAGGCCACTGCCTACGTGTTCCTGATCGTCACCATGGTTCTCTGGGCGGGAAACCACATCCTCGGCCGCTGGGTCACAGGCACCATTCCGCCGATGACGCTTGCGTTTTTTCGCTGGGGCGGCGCCGCACTCATCATTTTGCCGTTCGCGTGGACGGCGTTACGCGCCGATTGGCCGGTCATACGCACCAATCTTGCCCACATGCTGTTGCTATCCGTTCTCGGCAGCGGATTGTACAATACGATCCAGTATGTGGCGTTGACGGAAACGACCGCGACCAACGCCGGAATTTTCAATTCCTGGACGCCGGTGCTCGTCGCCGCATTCGGAGCGCTGCTCTACGGCGACCGGCTAAGCGGCCGTCAATGGGCGGGCATGGCTACGTCGTTCTTTGGCGTGATGACAATCATTCTCCACGGCGACCTTTCCAGGCTGGCAACGCTGACCTTCAATCGCGGCGACCTGATCATGGCCTTCGCAATTGGCATGTGGGCCCTGTATACCGCACTGCTGCGAAACCGGCCGGCCATCTCGACGCTTGGCTTTTCGGCGTTCACGTTCTCAGCCGCCGGAGTGATCAATCTGCCGCTCGCCCTCTACGAGTACCAGCAGGGTCTAACAGTGATCTGGAGCTGGCAAACCGTGGCCGCCATTTTCTATGTTGCGGTTCTGGCGGGCGTGGTTGGCTACGTCCTCTACACGCGCTGCGTCGAGATTATCGGACCGACGCGGACCGGCGTATTCGCTCACCTGATCCCGCTGTTCGTTGCCGCCATGGCGATGGCGATGCTCGGCGAGCAGCCGCAAGTCTTTCACGCCATTGGCTTCGGCCTGATCCTAACCGGCGTCTATCTGGCGAGCCGCAGTCCAGCCGTGGCCGTCAGCGATACGTGACCTGCTTGGCGGCCGGCCAGGAGACGCGATAGCCGAAATCGATTACCTGTTCCTGGTCGGCTTCTAAATCATAGGTCCAGGAGAGAACGCCGCGCTTGTCGTCGACGTTTTCCTTGGTTGCGCGGCTCTTGCCGGTCAACTCGACTTTGATGTCCTGATTGGCGGCGACCGGCACCTGATCCAGCACCGTCACGGGGATCGCCCGCTCGTGCATGTTCTTGATGGTCAGCTTGTAGGTGCGGCTATCGGTGCGCGACGTGGA
>JANORU010000476.1:0-4811 GCA_031415475.1 Hyphomicrobium sp. | reverse complement strand
GGAACATCCATGGCCGGCGCCAATTGTGTCAGACAGCCGATGTTACCGGCGGCCACGACGTCGGGCTTCACAGACTTGATGTTGCCGGCTTTGCGATCTCGTAGAACCCTCGCCAGATCGGGCTGCAGGATGTTGTAGGTTCCTGCCGATCCGCAGCAGATATGCGCTTCCGGCACGTCAGCCACGCTAAAGCCGGCGCCCTTCAGCAGCGCTTTGGGTTCGTCGGTGATCCGCTGGCCATGCTGCATCGAACACGCCGAGTGATAGGCGACTTTGAGGGACGACCAGCGCACCGGCGCGCCGATCTTCACCTCGGTCAGGAATTCGGTGATATCGCGCGCCATCGCCGAAATGCGCTTGGCCTTCTCGGCGTAGGCCGGATCGTCTTTGAGGACGTGGCCGTAGTCCTTGACCATGGTCCCGCAACCCGACGCGTTGATGATGATGGCATCGGTTTCGGCGCGCTCGATCTCCTTCGTCCAGGCATCGACGTTGCGGCGCACTTGGTCTTTGGCGGCTTCGACCTGGCCGAGATGATGGACGAGCGCGCCGCAGCACCCGGCGCCATGGGCGACGACCACGTCGATGCCACGCCGCGCGAGCAAGCGGATCGTCGCGTCGTTGATGGAAGGCCTCAGAACCTTCTGCGCGCAGCCCGCCAACAAGATAACCCGGGCGCGCTTTTCGGATTTGGATTCAGCGGTACCTGGGCCATCGAATTTACCCGACGATGGCAACGTCAGCGGCGCCAGATCGACCATGGCGGCCATTTCCTTGAGGCCAAAGCGGCGCATTAGCCCGGTGAACGGCCGCCCCAACGCGGCGGCGCGGATGGCGAGCTTGAAGCGGCGCGGGTTCGGCACCACGGCGGCCAGAACGCGGCGCATGGTCCGGTCCTTGAAACTGCGATGGCCCTTTTCTTCGAGCCAGGCCCGGGCGTGATCGACGAGGTGCATGTAATCGACGCCCGACGGACAGGTTGTCGTGCACGAAAGACACGACAGACAGCGATCGACGTGGTGCCGAACTTCGTCGCTCGGCGCGATTTCGCGCTCGAACATGTCCTTCATCAGATAGATGCGGCCGCGCGGGCTGTCGCGTTCATCGCCGAGAATGACGTAGGTCGAGCAGGTCGCCGTGCACAGCCCACAGTGCACGCACCGGCGCAAGATACTGTTGACCTCGGCGAGGCGAGGATCGGTGAGCTGTTCGGCCGTGAAGTTCGTTTGCATTGCGCCCTTTCGACGTCACATCGTCGCGTACATGCGGCCCGGATTGAGCAGACCGTAGGGATCGAACGCCTGCTTCAAGCCGCGCGATAGCTTTTCCAACCCCGGTGCCAGAGGTTGAAACACATCGACCGACCGGCGCACAGCCTCATCGGCCCGGATCAATGTGGCATGGCCACCGTGCAAGGCAACGGCGCGGCGAATGTCGGCTGCCGCCGCATCGGCCGAAGCCGCCATTTCGAGCCAGATCAGGCCGCCCGACCAATCATAGAACGCTTCAACCGGCATGTGGCGGCGCAACGACGAGACGAGCCGCGATGACACCTTCGGCGCGGTTGAGATGCGCCACAGAATTGTCGAAGGATCGGACAGCGGCACCATTTTCCGGAGATCGCCCCAGAAGGCCAGCGACGCTTCCAGATCGAGGGCCAGCGGCATGCCATAGGCCTTGAGCAATTCGATCAACTGCGCCTTGCGATAGGCCACCGACTTCATGAAATTCTCGATGCGAATGGCGGTCAACGATGTCTTGATGCCAGCCAGTGCCGGCTGCCCCATCCGCGCAACTTGGCTCGCCTGCAAATGGACAGCACCGGAAATCTCGAACGGCGAGCCGCTCGCCGCACACATCAGCTCGCTGGCCAGATCGTCGGGCAGGCCGGTGTAGACCAGCGTCGCGATATCGTCGGGCAGCGGCGTCACCTTGAACGTCACTTCAGTGAACACCGCCAGCGTTCCCCAACTCGACGTTAGCCCACGGGCGACATCGTAGCCGGTGACGTTTTTCATAACGCGGCCGCCGCATTTGAACAGTTCGCCCCGGCCGTTGACGGCACGAGCGCCGAGCAGATGATCGCGCGCCGAGCCGGCCGAGATACGGCGGCTTCCCGAATTGTTGGTCGCGAACAAGGCGCCGATGGTTTGCGCGCCGGTCGTGGTGCCGAGTGATGCCGCATAGTCGAGCGGCTCGAACGCCAGCATCTGGCCGCGCGCGGCAAGCTCGACATCGATTTGCGAGACCGGCGTTCCGGCCCGCGCGCTCATCACCAGTTCTGTCGGCTCATAGAGCGTGATGCCGCGCAAGCTTGAGGTCGTCAGCACAGCCGCCGTGTCGACCGGCCGGCCGATTTTGCGTTTCGAGCCCGTGCCGACAATCTCAACCGGCTGGCGGCGCTCCGCCAGCGTGCTGATCATGCCTTTGAGTTCCCAGTCGGCGGCCGGTTTCAATATTTCAATCACGTCTCAGCGCCTCGCTCACGCTGCTGCCGGAACAATCGACGCGGCTGCGGACGGCTTATCCTGCTGCCCTCTCAAGTCGTGCAATTCGAGCGGGAAAACCTTGTCGGAATTGAGCAGCCACTGCGGATCGAAGATCGACTTGATGCGCATTTGCACGGCAAGGTCGGTATCCGAGAATTGCACGCGCATCAGATCACGCTTTTCGATGCCGACGCCGTGCTCGCCCGTCAGGCAACCACCGACACTGACACAAAGTTTGAGGATTTCTGCTCCGGCCGCCTCTGCCCGCTCCGATTGGCGCGCGTCGTTGGCATCGTACATGATCAAGGGATGGAGATTGCCATCACCGGCATGAAAGATGTTGGCGACGCCGAGACCATAACGTTTGCAGATCGCGCTGATTTCGTCCAGCGCATGCGCCAAGTGAGCAAGCGGGATGACGCCATCCATGCACAGGTAGTCGGCCTTGCGGCCGATGGCGCCGAACGCCGACTTGCGCCCCTTCCAGATTTTCGCGCTTTGCTCCTCACTGGCACTGACAACGATTGACTTGGGTTGCAGCTCCTCGGCGATGCTGGCGATGTACCCCAAGCGGTCAGCAATTTCCTCGTCCGAGCCTTCGACTTCGACAATCAGCAGCGCTTCGACGTCGAGCGGATAGCCGGCTTTGGCGAAGGCTTCGCAGACTTCGATTGCCGGCCGGTCCATGAATTCGATCGCCACCGGAATGATGCCCGAGGCGATGATGCGGGCGACGCAGATACCGGCCTTTGCAGTCTGATCGAAGCCGATCATCATCGGCCGCGCGCCTTCCGCCTGGCGCAAAATCCTGACCGTCGCTTCCGTGACGATCCCAAGTTGTCCCTCAGACCCAATAATGAGGCTCAAAAGGTCGTAGCCTTCGCTATCCGCGTGCGCGCCGCCGATTTCGACAATCGAGCCATCGATCAGCACCATCTTGACGCCGAGAACGTTGTTGGTCGTGACACCGTATTTCAAGCAATGCGCGCCGCCAGAATTCATGGCGATGTTACCGGCCAACGTACAGGCGAGCTGGCTCGAGGGATCGGGCGCGTAGAAGAAATTGTGCTCGGCAACAGCGGCTGAGATCGCGAGATTGGTGATGCCGGATTCGACCCGCGCGGTGCGCGACGCAAGATCGATGTCGAGCACCCGGTTCATGCGCGCCACGCCGATGACGATGGCGTCTTCGGCCGGCAAGGCGCCGCCGCACAGCGACGTGCCGGCGCCGCGCGGGACGACTTTGAGGCCGCTGGCGTTGCAGTATTTGAGAATTTTGGCGACCTCGTCGGTGCTTTGCGGCAGCACGACAGCAAGCGGCATACAGCGGTAGGCGGTGAAGGCGTCGGTTTCATACGATCGCCGGCCGTCTTCGTCGCCAATCACGCCGTCCCGGCCAACGAGCGCAACAAGATCGGCAAGAATCTCCAAGCGCCGCTCGAGAATTCCTGGATCGGGGGACGAAAGGGCTATCGATGTCATGCACGCTCCGGTAGAACTGAATTCAATCAGAAGATGTCTCTGACGGCCAGACCGCCTGTTTTTGGTCTGTTTGAGCCGGATTCAGCGACTTGGGTCACGGACTGAGTTCAGCGATTTATGCTTGTTCCAATAAACTCATATTCGTTTGACCCAATAGATCGACATACTCAGAACACGCTAATCCAGCATCAACGAAACGACGAAGGTCCTACGTCGCTTTTCGATCATTCGATACAAAAAGGTTCAGTCCCGTGACCACCATCAGCGACTTCGACATCTTCGCACGCGTCGCCCGCACCGGCAACATGTCGGCCGCCGGCCGCGAGATGGGGCTGTCTCCCGCGGTGGTCTCCAAGCGCGTCAGCCTGCTTGAAGAACGGCTCGGCGCCCGCCTCTTCCAGCGAACGACGCGCCAGCTTACACTGACCGAAACCGGCGAGGGTTACTTTAAGCGGGTAGTTGATATCCTGAGCCTTGTCTCGGAAGCCGACGACTTCGTCAGCCGCCGCAACACCAGTCCGCGCGGCAGCCTGAAGATTGCGGCGCCGACCACATTCAGCCGGTTCCACGTTTTGCCCTATCTGCCGCTGTTCCTGGAACGCTTTCCGGAAATCCAGCTCGATATTCACCTGACTGATCACTTCGTCGATATCATCCGCGACGGTTTTGACGTCGCCATCCGTATCGGTGAACTTGAAGACTCCTCGCTCGTCGCCCGCAAGCTGTCGCCCGATACGCGGTTCATCGTTGCCGCCCCCGCCTATCTGGACAAGCACGGTACGCCGAAGACGCTTGAAGATCTCGAAAGCCACAATTGCCTGCTGGCCGGCGCGCAGGAAA
>JANORU010000475.1:0-2976 GCA_031415475.1 Hyphomicrobium sp. | reverse complement strand
GTGCCGACCAGAATGCCGAGCAGCGCGCCGCCGATCAGCGCGATACCGGCGCCGGTCTTGAACAACCATTGTTTCAGGCTGCGGTCGCGAAACTCGGCCTTGGTGAGCACTTCGGTGCCAACCATCCGCTCGCGCAACGCTTGCTTGACGACGGCAGGATCGGCTCCGTCCTCAACTTGCACCAGGAAGAACGTGCTTTTGTCGCCCTTCTCGCCATCCAAATTGAGAAGGTTCCTTGCCCGCTGGATTGGCATGAAAACGTAGGGCGATTGCGTGAACGACCGGATACCGTCGGTCAGCGCTCTGACACGGATGCGGCCCAGCGCAATCTGTGCGGTATCGCCAATGCCGTTGATGCCGAGTTCCTTGAGGTACGATTGATCAACGGCGATGGCATCTGGAGCGCGAATATCGTCCCAGGTACCAGTGATGAGGTTCCAAGGCTCAAGCCCGCCGTCTTCCTTGTCGATGCCGACCACCGATACGCGGGATGAACCGCCACCCGGCTTGCGCCATTCGGCAAACGCCGAGACCATCGGGATCACAGCTTTGACCCCCGGTGTGGCGAGCGCCTGATGCCTCTCGCCGGGCGTCAGCAGCAGGCCACCTTCCTCAAAGCTCTTGGCGCCATAGGCGGTGATCCAGAAATCACTGTCGGAGTGATCGATCATGTTGGTGATCATCCGGCTCGACCCGAGATAGAGGCCGAGCTGAACGGCGACCAGAACGATCGAGAACAGAATCCCGACCAGCGTGACCGCGAGGCGGATGCGATCGTGGAATAAATTGCGAAAGGCGAGCGTTAAGATCATCGCTGCAAAATTTCCAACTCGAAGGCCAAGCCCGGGAGGCTTCGGCCATGTGGAGATGCCAGCCGCACGGATTATCCCGGCGGCGGTGTTTCAGAGGATTTCGTGAACCCGGCGGCCACGCCTGGCCCCAGGACCGGCTGTTGGCCGCAGGACGCACCGCTTCGAAACTTGAACAACCCGCGGTAGTCTACTCCTGAAACAGCTGCGCGTTAAGATCATCGCCGATTGGCGGAATGATGTTCGCCGCGAAGCAGTTATATTAGGCCCGGCGAAGGGTCGCGGGGTCCGTGTTAACTTCCTGTTTTCGCCTCTTTCGTCAAATAACTGTCGGACTTTATCGCATCCCCAGGCCGAGACCAATGAGGGCGCAGACTTTGACACGCGGCACGCAGACGCAACGGACGAAGATGCAACGATGGCAGGGGCCGGTTGTCGCCGCTGCCGGCATCGTGTTGTCCAGCATGAATGTCATTGATCCGGCTATCGCAGCATCCGCCAAGGAAACCGGTCTCTGGTACGACGACAGCGGCAAGGGCGCCGTTGAGATCGTCAAATGCGGCCCAGCGCTGTGCGGCCGCATCGTCTGGCTGGAGGACCCTCTGAACGCCGAGGGCCTGCCCAAGATGGACAAGTACAATCCCAAACCTGCCAACCGCACAAACCCGATCTGCGGCCTTCAGGTCATCGGCAATCTTCAGGCTTTGCCGGAAGGTGGATTAGATGGTGGCTGGATTTATGATCCCAAGCAAGGGGCCGCCTTCGATCTCGCCGCTCAACTGATCTCCAAGGATCAGCTCCAGATCACCGGCTACAAGGGCGTCAAGCTGTTCAGTAAAACTTTTGTTTGGAACCGGGCCCCGGCCGATCTGCCGCGCTGCAACACACCCACCGAAGCGCAAGGGGCTGCTCCGCAGCCGCAGAAGGCCCAAAAGCCGAAAGACAAGGCTGTCATCGACGCAACCGCAGCCAAGCCTGCCAAACCAAAGCCGGTTGAAGCGTCGGCAGCAGCGCCCGTGAAGGCAAAAGCAAAGCCCGCCGAGTAAGGGCGGGCAGCGGCGTTCAGATCCTGAGAAAAGCAAACGGGGCGGCGATTTTTGATCGCGCCCCGTTTTGCATTGAAACTTGTGATTAGCCGGCTTACTCCGCCGCGCCCTTGCCGCTGACAAGCTGCTTGACCGCCGCCTTTTCCTGCATGCGCTGCGTGAGCCGCACCGCAAAATCAACCGCCCGTTCGACCACAATCGACCGCTGCCGGTCGAGCGTCACCATATGATAGCAATCGTCGAGCACGGTCACTTCAACCAAGCCGCCGAGGTCTTTTTGCAGGGTCAGGGCGTTCCAAAGCGCGCTCTGGTCGTCCTCGCGCGGATGGAAGATCGCCGTGTCCTGTTTAATGCGGCCCAATCCACGGCGGACATCCTTTGCGAGCCGCATGAATTCGAACACCAATCCGCCGCCGCGGCCGAACAGGTCTTCAATCGGCCGTTCCTGGCTCTTGAAGCTGTCGATCACGAAGTTGCGGATCCGCTCGTCCTTGATGCCGTAGGGCGCGCGCTGGTGGAAATGGAACAGCCGCGCAAACCATTTCATGTGCACGAGCTTGAAGAGATTGAGGCTGACCGGTACCGCCCAGCCGTTCGGCCAGATGGTCGGCGCAAACAGCATAATGCCTTGAACATCTTCAGGACGTTCGCGCGCCAAGCGCAGCGCAAGCATCGCACCGGCCGATAGTCCACCAACGAGAACAACGTCGCACCGAGCTTTGAGTTCGTCGTGCGCAGTTTCGAGGGCGCGATACCAATCTTGCCAGGTCGAGAGACCAGAGACGTCGGTACCGCCACCGAGACCGGGAAGAAGCGGGCAATAAACAGTGTATCCCTGGCGCGCCAAGCCCTGTGCCACGAACCGAAGTTCGATCGGGTTGCCGCCGAGACTGTGGACAAGTAGGACGCCTACGCGACCACCCGGGATGACTAGGCTGCCCCAGAAACCCGCCAGTTTATCCTTGCTATTCATCGTGTTAGAAACACTCGCTCTTACTTTACGCCAGCGGAATTAAGCCCATTGCGGCCAGAAAGCCAAGCAGTTCTTTGGGGTCTGCCGCATTGCGACGCATGCTGCGCGCCCTGTTGCAGACTTCGGACCGCTCGCCGATCTCGTGCCG
>JANORU010000474.1:0-1982 GCA_031415475.1 Hyphomicrobium sp. | reverse complement strand
CCGCCACCTTCCTGTTCCGCCAGTTCTTCCTGACCGTGCCCGACGAGCTGGTCGAAGCCGCGCGCATCGACGGCGCCGGGCCGATGCGTTTCTTCAAGGACGTGCTGCTGCCGCTGTCGACAACCTCGATTGCCGCCCTCTTCGTCATCCAATTTATCTACGGCTGGAACCAGTACCTGTGGCCGCTGCTCGTCTCCACCGAAGAGCGCATGTACCCGGTGGTGATCGGCATCAAGCAGATGATCTCCGACGGCGACGCCACGAACGACTGGGCCACCATCATGGCCACCGCGATCCTGGCCATGCTGCCGCCGGCTCTCGTCGTGATGCTGATGCAGAAGTGGTTCGTCAAGGGCCTCGTCGACACCGAGAAGTGAGCGCAGCCCCGTGAGCCTGATCGACAGCCTGGCCTGGCACTCCAAACACATGCGCTACGAGCTGGGCAAGCCGCGCCTGCTCGGCGGCCGCGCGTACAAACTCAAAGGCTATTTCAGCGACAAGTTCTGCCGCAGCGACGAGCACGAGCCGCACCTCGGCGCCGTGATTGCCGAGCTGCTGCGCCGCAACGATGGCGCGTTCATCGACATCGGCGTCAACGTCGGCCAGACGCTGTGCAAGCTGCTGGCCACCGGCGAGAAGCGGCGCTACATCGGCTTCGAGCCGCAGATCGCTTGCTGCTTTTATGTCGACCAATTCATCAGGCACAACGGCATTGCCGACGCGCATGTACTTCCCGTCGCGCTCGGTGAAGAGCCCGGTGTGCTCGAACTGTTCGCCGACAACGACGATGTCGATGAGAGCGCGTCGTTCGACGCCTCGGGCTTTCGCGCCACGATGTCCGCCACGCGCAAAGTCTTGGTGCCGGTGCTGCGCGGCGACGCGGCGATCGCGCAGTTGCGCCTGGAAAAGATCGCCGTGCTGAAGATCGACGTCGAAGGCGCTGAGCTGGAGGTGCTGCGCGGCCTGCCCGACACGCTGCGCTTGTGGAAGCCGCCGGTGATGTTCGAGGTGTTGCCGAATTTTTTCGGCGCCGAAAAGAAACCGATCGACGCCCGATTGGCCGCCGAGCACAACCGGCGCGCCGAAGCCATCTTCGAGTTCTTCAGCGCGCAGGGTTACAGCGTGCACCAGGTGAACCAGGCGGGAGGTTGGTCGCCGATCGAAGCCTTCCATCTCGATGACCGCGAGCGCTTCGTCACCTGGGACTATCTGGCGCTTCCCCATCGATAAGACACAAGGAAAAAAAGCATGGGTGCGATTTCACTGCGCAATGTCGAAAAGGCCTACGGCCACGGCGCCAAACTCAACAAGGTCATCCACGGCGTCAACGCCGAGATCACGGATGGCGAGTTCATCGTCATCGTCGGGCCCAGCGGCTGTGGCAAGAGCACGCTGCTGCGCATGGTGGCGGGCCTGGAAGAGATCACCGGCGGCGAGATTCACATCGGCGGGCGCATCGTCAACAACCTCGAGCCATCAGAGCGCGACATCGCGATGGTGTTCCAGAACTACGCGCTGTACCCGCACATGAGCGTGTACGACAACATGGCCTACGGCTTGAAGATCGCCAAGGTGAACAAGGCCGACATCGACACCCGCGTGCAGAAGGCGGCGAAGATTCTGGAGCTGTCGCAACTGCTGCAACGCAAGCCGCGAGAGCTGTCAGGCGGGCAGCGCCAACGCGTCGCGATGGGCCGCGCCATCGTGCGCCAGCCGGCGGTGTACTTGTTCGACGAGCCGCTGTCGAATCTCGACGCCAAACTGCGAGCACAGACACGGCTGGAGATCCAGAAGCTGCATGCCGAGCTCGGCACGACGTCGCTGTTCGTCACGCACGACCAGGTCGAGGCGATGACCTTGGCGCAACGCATGATCGTCATGAACGCCGGCCGCATGGAGCAGATCGGCACGCCGGAAGAGGTGTACCAGCGGCCAGCCACGACCTTCGTCGCCAGCTTCATCGGCAGCCCACCGATGAATCT
>JANORU010000473.1:0-1806 GCA_031415475.1 Hyphomicrobium sp. | reverse complement strand
AATGTATAATTACATCACGGTTTCTCCTTAAAAGAACGATTTGGTTGTGTCACCAACTATTATAGTACATCGTGGCGATAAACCGTATTTATAACAACAAGCGACTCGCTTGCATATCGTCGCGTGAGCGGCGTAGCCGTGCTTATCTTTCAACCACTTTATTTTCAACCAATTTTTCGCGCTCACGCGCCGTATGCAAGCGAGGACGCTTGATGTTATAAAGACGGTTTCTCGCCACGATGAACTATAATCGTTGGTGACACAACCAAATCGTTCTTTGAAGGAGAAACCGTGATGTCATTATACATTGGAGTTGATTTTCATCCACATCAGCAGACCGTTTGTTGGTGTGATACCGAAACGGGCGAAACTAACACGCAGAATTTGCCACATAATGTAGACCAAGTTCGAGAGTTTTATCAAGCCCTGCCATCGGCAATTATCGGAATTGAGGCGACCAGCAAAGCCATTTGGTTTGAGAATTTGGTAGCCGAAACTAAGCATCAATTATTAGTTGGGAATCCGACTTTGATTCGTAAAAAAGCGACTTCTCGACATAAATCAGATAAACGCGATGCCGAATTGATTCTCAGTTTGTTGCTCAAAGATGAGTTTCCGAGACTCTGGCGGAGGTCAGCAGCGAATAATCAGGTCTTGGATATTTTGAAAGCGAGGTTAAATTTAGTGCAGCAACGCACCCAGATTTACAATCGTCTGCAAGCCTTAGCCCACAATTTTGGGTTGCCAAAAGGGAGAATGAAAACCAATTATTTTCAACTTTTGGTCAAACGAGCCAAAACCGATGAGGTGGGCGAACTGCAACGCCGACAACTTTTTGAGGCACTTGCCGCCATTAACCGACAAATTGGCGAACTCGAAGTTTGGTTGCACCAAAAAGTCGGCTTTGACCAACAAGTGCAATTACTTTTAACTCAGAAAGGGGTTGGATATTTGACGGCACTCTGTTTAGTGAACACGATTGGCGAGATTTCTCGCTTTGAGAAACCAACTAAACAAGTTCCGGCATTTATTGGGATTGAGCCGTTGGGTCATGAAAGTGCGGGCAAGTCGAAAAGCAAAGGAATCAGTCGCGCCGGAAGTTCGTTAGCCCGATTTCTGCTCGGACAATCTGCCAATATTGTGGCGCGATATGATCCGAAATTTAAGGCTTTTTACAAACGATTAGCCAAGAAAAAACCGAAACCCGTAGCGAAAACGGCAACGGCAAGAAAAGTTTTGGTCAAACTGGTCATTATGCTGCGGGACAAAATTACCGCTTCGGAGTTTGACCAACGTGGACGCACAGTGAACGATACTCGCGGAGCGCAAGGGCTGCAATGCCCGTCGCTTGATTGAGTTAGTTCACCTGCTTCCATCAAAAAGAAGCAGTGCGAATCCGAACAGCAAAGGTAAAAGGGAGTTGAGAAACAACTCTTTGCAAATGCCTGAAGAGATGAATGAAGTGAGCCATTAAGAGCTTTACCCGGATAGTCTGAACCACGTCTTTTTTGATTCAGACTAAAATAGAAACTAAAAAAAATGAACGAATTGGAATTGTCAAAGAACTTGAAACCGACAAAGTTGCTAAAAAATGGCAACCAAGACGGAGTTTGCTCAATTTCTACTTGACTTCTATGCCGTCTTTAGAGATGCGCTCCAGTCTTTTATAACTCTTTGTTGAGCCATTACAAATTATGTCAATAAAGACAAAAGTCAAATTTTGGGCTTATGATTTTTGCCTTTATTTGTTTAAGCTAACGTCAGTTCGGGATGAGAAAATTTGCCCCGAATGAACGCGAATAGTTT
>JANORU010000472.1:0-1577 GCA_031415475.1 Hyphomicrobium sp. | reverse complement strand
GGCTTATTCGGCCGCGGCAAGGTCGAAGGCGACCATGGCGACAATCAGAAGACCGCGCGTATTATGACGGACTTCGTCCGCAAGGGCGGCAGGCTCGGCCTCGTTTGCGATCTGTTCGACAATCAAGGCATGGAAGTGCCGTTCTTTGGCCGCCCCGCTCGAACGCAAGCGATCGCCGCCATGATCGCGCGCCGCGTCGGCAGCCGCATGTGGATGAGCCGCTGCCGCCGCATCGGCACGTCAAGCCGCTTTGAAATTGAGTTGATGGAGTTGCGCGTGCCGCGCACTGCCAATCAATCCGACGACGTGCGCTGGATCATGGGCGAAATGCAGCGCCAGTTCGAAGCCTGGGTGCGCGAAACACCCGAGCAATGGATGTGGTCGAACCGCCGGTGGAGTTAGGGGAACAACGCGTTTCGTGCCTGCCAGCCGCTCTAGCGCGCGATTGGCAAGCTGCGCACCAGCCGCCGGGCGCTCTCTTCGCGCCGGCCGCTGTTCAATTCACCGGTCCGGTCGGCGTCGAGCAGCCGCGTCATGACCGCGTTGAGATCGCGGTCGCTGAATGAAACCAGGATGAGGTCGGCGCCGGCATTGAGCGCTTTGACAGCCGTGCCGCCGAGACCATCCTTGCCGCGGGTGATCGCACCCATGCTGAGATCGTCGGTGATCAAAACGCCATCGTAGTTCCACTTGTTGCGGATCGTGCCGGAGATGACGCGCTTGGAGTACGACACCGGAGTTTCGGCATCGAGCGTCTTCAAGCGGACGTGGGCGAGCATGGTGATGACGCCCGGCTTTTCCATCATCCGGCGGAACGGAATCCAATCGGCGCCCGACAACTCGACTTCCTCGGTCGCAACATCGCCGGTGGCACGATGGGTGTCGCGCGCCACCCGGCCAAGACCCGGGAAATGCTTGGTCGTGCACATGATGCCTTCGGCGGCCAACGTATCGCAGTACCAGCCGGCCGCTTCGGCGACGATTTCGGGGTTGGACGACAACGCGCGATGGCGCAACTGAGTTTGGCCGTCGCTCCGGCGTTTCGGATCGATGTTAAGATCGACGACCGGCGCGAAATTGAGTGTGACGCCGATCCGCTGTAACTCCCGCGCCTGCACGCGGGCATACGCTTCGACCGCCGCCCGGCGCTCAACGGCGTTGGCGGCAAACTTGTCGATGACGTCCTTGAGACCTTGCTGGCGCTTCAAGGGTGGCGATAGCCGCGACACCGCACCGCCCTCCTGATCAGCCGCAACAATCAGCGGTGGCAAACCTTGCCGTACGCGCATTGCCTGCAAGGCGTCGATCTCGGTTCTGATCTCGGCGACGCTGCGGCGGCGGACATTGTGATCGGTTATGAAGATGCCAGTGATCGCCTTGCGCTCGACCAGGGTGCGGACCGACTTGAAGGTCTCAAAGCCGACAATGATGTGACGGCCGAGCCGTTCGAGGGCGGCCGGATCGGCGGCTAGCACTTCGGTGCGGGTGAGGATGCGGGCGGCGGCTGGACGTTCGGCCTTGGCGGCCGACTTGGCCTTCAGCCGATGCTTGACCTGCGTACCGGCGGCCAACGCGTC
>JANORU010000471.1:0-3288 GCA_031415475.1 Hyphomicrobium sp. | reverse complement strand
AGCAAAACGTCAGCGCCGTCGACGAGATCGCAAATGGATTTGGCGGAGGACCAGATGGCGCGCGAATCGCGGCGGACCGTCAACCCATGCTTGAATTGAGCAGCGGCTGAGCCATGCCATCCCAGCAGCCCAGACGCCCCGGTGACCGCGCAAATTCGATCCGTCACGGGAAATCCCTGTTGCCGCCGGTTGCTGTCGCTACCGGGTTTCTTTAGACGCCGCGATGGGACCTTTCAACCATCCCCGGCCCATTTGTCCTTGGGCCTTTTCCCGATTGCTTGGGGTAAGGCGAGGGGCTAGACGGTAAAATACGGGTACGGGGCCTCAGGGATCGAAGATCGAACCAATGGATTGGACTGGCAAGCGCGTTCTCGTCACCGGTGCGTGTGGCACCATCGGCCGGGAAATCGTCGAGCAATTGCGCGCGACGGGTGTGAAGGAAATTCGCGGTTTCGACAATAATGAGACCGAACTGTTTTTCTTGAGAGAATCAACCCGCGGTGACGCGCGGGTGACGGCCGTTCTCGGCGACATGCGCGACGCGCGGCGCGTGTCGGAACTGTCCGAGGGAATAGACGTCGTTTTGCATGCCGCCGCGCTCAAGCACGTCATCCTATGTGAGGAGACGCCGAGCGACGCCATTCAAACCAATGTCATGGGCACGCAGAACATCATCGAAGCCGCATTCCGCAATGGCGTGAAGCGCGTGATCTTTACCTCGTCCGACAAGGCTGTGAACCCGACCAACGTGATGGGTTCGACCAAGCTTGTCGGCGAGCGGCTGATGACGGCGGCCGACTTCAAGGCGGCCGGTAAGGGTCCGGTGTTCGCGACCGTGCGATTTGGCAACGTGCTTGGGTCGCGCGGCTCCGTGGTGCCAATTTTCCGCCGCCAGATCGACGCCGGTGGCCCGGTGACGATCACCGACGACAAGATGACCCGCTTCGTGATGAGCATCAAGGAAGCCGTGGCTCACGTTATTTCCACGGCTGGCCTCGCCGTCGGTGGTGAAGTGTTCGTGATGAAAATGCCGTCGATCGCCATTGCCGATCTCGCGGCGGTGATGATCGAGGCCTTGGCGCCCGGCAAAAAGATTGTACTCGAAACGATCGGCTCCAAGCCGGGTGAGAAGCTTTACGAGGAGCTGACCACCGAGGAAGAAGTTCGCCGCACGATCGAGATCGACAACTTTCTTGTGGTGACGCCAGCTTTGAAGCGGGTCGACAACGACCCGGCCTACGCCTACCTGAGAGCGCCCGGGACCAAGCCATGCGTGCGGCCGTATCGCTCAGTGTCCGAGGACCTGCTCGACCGTGCGACCTTGAAAGCCTTTTTGACCGACAACAGCCTGCTCGACGCCTAATCGGATGCGGTAGCAATCAGCCGTGCGCCGTCATCAAAGAAACCGGAGCCTAGACCCATGCGACTGCTGATCCTCGGAGGCGATGGCTATCTCGGCTGGCCGACGGCCATGCATTTCGCCGCGCGCGGATACGAAGTCATGGCCGTCGACAACTATTTGCGCCGGACGATGGCGATCGAGACCAATTCGGAGCCGCTGTTTGCTACTCCCGTGCTGACCGAGCGGGCGCGCATTTTTGCCGAGCGGACCGGACATAAAGTGGCGGTCAAGATTGGCGACCTCGCGCACCCAGATTTCATGCATGAGGTGTTTTCCGGCTTCAAGCCGGATGCCGTCATCCACTATGCCGAGCAGCCGTCCGCGCCGTATTCGATGGCCAGCGAACGCAATGCCCGCCTGACGCTCAAGAACAATCTCGATGTCACGTTCAACGTCATCTGGGCCGTCATGACCTACGCCCCGGACTGCCACATCGTGAAGCTCGGCACGATGGGCGAATACGGCACGCCCAACATTGACATTGAGGAAGGCTGGATCGAGATCGATCACAAAGGCCGCAAAGACAAGTTTTTGTTCCCGCGC
Organism: Hyphomicrobium sp.; assembly: GCA_031415475.1. Taxonomy (GTDB): domain Bacteria; phylum Pseudomonadota; class Alphaproteobacteria; order Rhizobiales; family Hyphomicrobiaceae; genus JAGVSR01. Next base: position 1,343 of record JANORU010000471.1, on the reverse strand, counting down.
GCGGCCGGCTCGCTCTATCACACCACCAAAGTACTCGATACCGATCTGCTGTGGTTCTACACGCGCATCTACGGATTGCGCGTCACCGATCTGATGCAGGGCCCGGTCTATGGGCTCGAGACCGGCGACACCGGCGAGGGCATCGATCTCCTGCCGAATTTCCACTACGACGACATTTTTGGCACCGCTGTGAACCGCTTCCTCATCCAGGCGATCGTCGGCGTACCGCTCACCGTCTACGGCAAGGGCGGACAGACGCGCGGCTATCTCAACATTCGCGATACGCTCAGTTGCGTGGAACTCGCGGTCAAGAGCCCCGTCGACAAGGGTCAACTGCGGATCATGAACCAATTCACAGAGTTGTTTGCGGTCAACGAACTGGCAAGCCGGGTGAAGGACGCGGGCGCCGAGCTCGGTATCGACGTCACCGTCCAGTCACTGCAGAATCCGCGCAAGGAGCGGGAAGAGCACTACTATAACGCCCAATCGACGGCGCTGAAAGATTTAGGCCTGCAGCCCAATCTGATGACTCGTGACGTGCTCGTCGGCATGATGAAGCGTGTCCTGGCTCACAAGGATCGGATCGATAAGGCCAAGATCCTGCCGCGCGTGCGCTGGAGCTGAGGATGGATATCGGCCGCGCGCTCAAATCCGGGCCCGGCCGGGCGGCAATCGAGTTTTCCTGGATGGTCGGCGGACGGGCGTTGGCGCTGGTCGCGTCGTTGCTGTATCTGCGCCTGACGGCCGAGTATTTGACCAAGGCCGATTTCGGCGCGCTGTCGGTCGCGATCGGCCTTGCCAACGCCCTGTTTGTTTGGACTTGCAGTCCGTTGTTTGTTCCCGTTACCCGGATCGTCAACGAGAACAAGGACGATCCGCGTGGATTACGCCGGTTGACGGCGCCGTATCTCGGCTGGGTTGCGACCGGCATGGTGGTGCTGGCGCTCGCCTATCTGCTGTTGCGGCATGTGACTGGCGATCCGTTCGGTCTCGACACCTCGATGGTTCTGATGATCCCGGTGTTCGTCGGACTGTTCGGGATCTACGGCGTCCTAAATTCTATATTCGTGGCCTGGCGGGCGCGCCGGATGACGGCGCTGTCGCAATGCGGGCTGGCCTGGATACGGTTGCTGAGCATCATTCCGCTGATTTGGGCATCGTCGGCCACGGCGCCGACTCTGTTCGCCGCCTACTGCCTGTCGTTCGCGCCCTTGCTCGCGATCCAATTTGCGATCGCCACCCGCTTTCATCCACAGGTATTTGATCGCACCGCTGAGTTGTCTTGCGACCTCAAAAACAAGTTCTGGTTGCTGGTCCGTGCCGGCGCTCCGCAGGCCTGGATC
>JANORU010000470.1:0-4868 GCA_031415475.1 Hyphomicrobium sp. | reverse complement strand
GGCGCGGCGGTGCGCTTGCACGTCGAGTGCATCGAAGGCGAACTGAAAGACCTGGGCGCCGCCTGGCGGGCGCTGAACAAGCCCAAACACCCGGACGATCCAAAACCAGATCCCAATTGAAAAGAACAATCGCTGATCGATCATGGCCAAAACACTCACCACGACTGACCAGGGATTTGCCGCCGCCTTCGCGTCACTGCTCACTGAAAAGCGCGAGGTGTCGGCCGATGTCGATCTGGCCGTGGCCGAGATCATCAAGGACGTGCGGGCGCGCGGCGACCGGGCGCTGATCGATCTGTCGCAGAAGTTCGATTCCGTCGATCTCAGCAAGCTTGGACTTCGCGTCACACCGGCCGAGGTCAACGCTGCAGTCACACAGTGCTCCAAGGAAACGCTGGCGGCGCTCGATTTTGCCGCTGAACGGATTACGGCCCACCATCAGCGCCAGTTGCCGGAAAGCACGCGCTACCGCGATGCGCTGGGCGTCGAGTTGGGCGATCGCTGGACGGCCGTCGAATCCGCCGGGCTCTATGTGCCGGGTGGACTTGCATCATATCCAAGCTCGGTCCTAATGAACGCACTGCCGGCCAAAGTCGCCGGTGTGCCGCGCATCGTCATGGTGGTGCCGTCGCCGCGTGGCGAACTCAATCCCTTAGTACTGGCGGCAGCGAAGCTTGCCGGAGTCGAGGAAATCTATCGTGTCGGCGGCGCCCAGGCCGTTGCAGCCCTCGCCTACGGCACAGACACAATCAAGCCGGTGGTCAAGATCGTCGGGCCCGGCAATGCCTTTGTGGCGGCGGCCAAGCGGCAGGTGTTCGGAACGGTCGGCATCGACAGTATCGCCGGGCCGTCGGAAGTGCTCGTGATCGCCGATAAGAACAATGATCCGGAGTGGATCGCGGCCGATCTTCTGGCGCAGGCCGAGCACGATACCGCAGCGCAATCGATCCTGATGACCGACGATGCCGATTTCGGCCGCGCCGTTGGGCTGGCGGTCGAGCGGCAATTGAAAACGCTGCCGCGCGGCAACATCGCCGGCGAAAGCTGGAACGTATTTGGAACGGTCATCGTGTTGCGGTCGCTTAACGAGGCCCCGGCACTTGCCGACCGGATTGCCGCCGAACATCTCGAAATTGCGACTGAAAATGCCGAGGAATTGGCCTCGGCCATCCGCAATGCCGGCGCCATCTTCATCGGCCGCCACACGCCGGAAGTGATCGGCGACTATGTGGCGGGCTCCAACCATGTGCTGCCAACGGCGCGCAGCGCGCGGTTTTCCTCAGGCCTTGGCGTGCTCGACTTCATGAAACGCACGTCGATCCTGAAGCTTGATGCGGCAGCCTTGGACAAACTTGCAGAGCCGGCCATGACGCTTGCCCGCGCAGAAGGCCTTGAAGCGCATCGCCGCTCGGTCGAAGTGCGGCTTAGCCGCCCCAAGAGCTGAGGGTTCTGCGATGACGGAATCCAGCTTGCCGCCAGAAACGTCGAACAATCGCATCGCGAGAATAAACCTCGACGAGGCGTCTCTGGCGCGCGGCAATGCGAGCATCGAACACGAACGCGAAGTGGCGATCTTCGACATTCTCGATGGCAATTCGTTCGAAGTCGTGGGGCACGACAGCGGCCCTTACATCCTCGACTTCGCCATCGCCGACGACCGGCTGGTTATGAAAATCGAGACCGAAGGCGGCGAGCCGGTGACCACCCATCAAGTTGCGATGAGCCCCTTGAAGCGGCTGCTCAAGGATTACTTTCTCGTTCTCGACAGCTACTATCAGGCCATCAAGTCGGGCCAGCCGTCGCGCATCCAGGCGATCGATATCGGCCGGCGCGGGCTGCACGATGAAGGCAGCCGGCTTCTGCAAGAGCGGCTCGACGGCAAGGTCACCATCGACTTCGACACGGCGCGGCGGCTCTTCACGCTGATTTCGGCCCTTCACTGGAAGGGATAAGCCGTGAGCGGGCCACAGCAGGGGGCGCCGAGAGTGCTGTTTGCCTGCAGCTTCAACGCTGTTCGCTCGCCGATGGCGGCCGGCATCCTCGGTCAGCTCGCTGGGCCGAGACTGAGGGTCTCGTCCGCCGGCGTCCGGCGCGGCCGGCCCGATCCATTCGTCATGGCCGTCATGGATGAAATCGGCATCGATCTGACCGCACATGAACCGCGCGCGTTTGCCGATCTCGATGGTGCCGTGTTCGACCGGATTATTTCGCTGTCTCCGGAAGCGCACCACAATGCCGTCGAACTGACGCGCATCATGCCGGCTCACACTGAATACTGGCCAACGTTCGATCCCTCGATCCTGACCGGTGTGCGCGCCCCCCGCGAGGTTGTTGCGGCCTACCGCAGTCTGCGAGATGATCTCGCAATACGCATCAAAGCGGCCTTCGACATTGAAGGCGGGCCGACCATTTGAGTTGGCTCAGAATTGCGTGCTGCTGGAGTTATTGTGCGGCGGACCACCGAATTGATTGTCCGATGCGGACGGGGGAGTTTTAGCCAGATCGGCAGCCTTCATTTTTCTGAGCTGCCAGAGTTCCCGGAACAGAATGGCGAGTACGAGCGCGAACGGAAGTATCATCTCCAATAGTCTATAATTCATGGGTGAACCTCCCTCTTAAATTGCCTCGGTACGCGGCACATCCCTGAACGTCATGCCTTTTGCGGAACGCTGCTGTCCTGCCGGAGGCCGTCGACAAGCGGCACGATCTCCAGCGGATTTTCCTCGTGTGCGAGATGTCCCCGTTCGGCAAGGAAGATGACCTTGGACCCCGCCACGATATCGCGCACGCGAAACGCGTCGTCGGCCGGAATGGCTTTGTCGTTGCCGCTGGCAATCAAATGCAGGCGGGGCTTCAACTTGGGAAGGTCTTTTTCCAGCGACGGCAGATCCCAATTCGCCATCATGCCAAGCGCGCCGGTGACGTGATTGGTGTTCTGAAACAGCCGTCCGTACAGCTTGAGGCCGCGTTCGTCGATTTTCGAGCCGGTGCCCTCGATCAGGTCGCGAACCTGCTTGTCGCTCTCGGCAATCCAGGTGAAAAACCGCGGCACGACCGGATTGACGAACATCAGCCGCGCCAACGGCGCGAAGAACTGGAACGACCAGGCGCTCAACGGCAGAAGTGCGCCGTTGATGCTGAGCAGGCCCTTCGGCGCAATCATGTCATCGAGGCACATGCGCGCCAGGATCGCAGCACCGGCCGAATGGCCGACGGCAATGTCCGGCGCAAATTTGAGATGCGCGACGAGGTCGCCGATCGCGCGCGCCATGCCGGGCAGTGACAAGCGGTCAGAGTCCGGCAGCGACGTGAAGCCGTGACCGGGAATGTCCATCGCCAGGATCGAATAGTGCGTGGCGAGCAATGGCATCAGCCCAGCCCAGGAATGGGTCGAGGCGCCTGTGCCGTGAACGAGCAATAGCTGCGGTCCCGATCCCATCCGCTGGATGTGCCACGTCAGGCCGCCAGCTTCGACAAAGCTGCTGGCTTGACGATTGGGCCAATCCGCTCCGTCCTTGCTCCAATCGAGGCCCGAATTCACGGTGGTCGTTTCCTAAGCAAAAGAAGACTTCGCCGCGCTTCACCGCCAAGCGGCCGCGACCGGAACGAGCTTGTCGACGACCTTGGCGGAACTGACAACACCGGGCAATCCAGCGCCCGGGTGTGTGCCGGCACCAACGAGATACAGCCCTTTAATGCCTTCGGCTTTGTTGTGGAAGCGGAACCAAGCCGACTGGGTAAAGAACGGCGAGACCGAGAACCCGGCGCCTGCGACGCTCAAATAGCGGGTGGCGAAGTCGTCGGGCGTCATGTCGAACACCGATGTGATGCTGTCGCTGAGGCCTGGCAGCATGGTCCGCTCAAGTTCGCTTAAGATTCGCTTTTGCAGGCGCGGGGCTTCTGTCGCCCAGTCGATGTTGCCGTCCTGATTGGGAACCGGACACAGCGCATAAAAGGAGTCGCAGCCCGGCGGGGCGAAGCTCGGGTCGGTCGCTGTCGGCCGGTGGACATAGAGCGAGAAATCCTCGGTCAGCACCTTGCGCGTGAAGATGTCATGCAAGTGCTCCTTGAAGCGCGGGCCAAACCAGATCGTATGATGCGCGACATCCGGGTATTGCCTCTTGGTGCCGAAGTAGAGCACGTACAGGCCCATCGACAGCCGCGAGCGCTTCTTGGCCCAGCCTTGCATGTTGGCGGCGCCGGCCGGCAGCATCTTTTTGTAGAGATGCATGGCATCGGCATTGGAGACGACGATGTCGGCCGGAATGCGCGTGCCGTCTTCGAGGAAAACGCCCTGCACCTTGCCGCGTTCGACGTCGACTGAAGCAACGGTCGTCGACAAGCGACAATCGATTCCCTGTTCCTGCATAAGTTTGCCAAGTGCTGAGACCAGCGCGCCGGTGCCGCCCATGGTGAAAAAGACGCCCCACTTGCGTTCCAGGAAGTGGATGAGGCCATAAATGCACGTCGTCTCATACGGGTTGCCGCCGACAAGAAGCGGCTGAATGGAAAACGCCTGGCGCATTTTCGGGTTCGACAGATACTTGGCGACGAATTGCGAGACCGACAAATAGGCTTGCAGCTTGGCGAGCCTCGGCACTTGCCGCAGCATCGTCGCCGGCGAATGGAACGGCGCATCGGCGAGTTCCGTGAATCCGGCATCGAACAGCTTTTCGGAATGTTCGAGCAGCCGCAGATAGCCGTCGGCATCCTTCGGCTCGAAGCGCCGAATCTCGGCCAGCGTTTCTTCGAGCGTGCCGCCATAGTTGAACGTATCGCCATCGTTGAACCGGAAGCGGTACCAGGGCTTCAAGGGGCGGAACGTGACGTACTGGTCGAGCTTTTTGCCGAACAGTTCGAACAGTTCC
>JANORU010000469.1:0-2602 GCA_031415475.1 Hyphomicrobium sp. | reverse complement strand
GCAGGCCGTACCCTGGGTACGGACAAGACGAAGCCCGACGGTATCGTCGCAAAATCCCCTCGTCAGAACCGCTTCCATTTGGGTCGGAAGGACTCTAAGTGCCAAATGATTGGGGCCAAGCTCGGGCGCTGGTGGTTCCGAACGTGACTGGGGTTCTGCAACTCAAGCAAAACTGCTTCTGTTTTGCGGCGAGAGTTGCTGCAGCTGAACGATCAAATCTCTTTGGGAGGCATCGTTTTGTCGGCCTCATCGAGAGATTTGGTGGCCGAGCAGATGGTTTTAAATGCCTGCCAATCGCCGGTCGTCATGGCGGGCGTTGCCGGATAATCGGCGTGCGCGGCAACAACGGCGCGGCGCTCCTCAGTCATCGGATGGGTCCGCAGGACCTTGATTGACCCGATCGAAGGCACCCCCGGCTTGTCCGTTTCATCGCTGATCGAGCGGTCGAAGAAGGCCAGCAGGCCGCGATGTGTGATCCCTGCCTTTTCCAGAATTTCAAGGGCACGGGCATCGGCTTCGCGCTCGGCGTCGCGCGAGTAGGAGAGCTGCGCGAGCGTCAGGCCGATATTGGCAAGCCCGCCGCCGCCAATGAGCAGCTCGGTCGCAGCCGTAAGCCCAATGGCGCGGACAATGGCTGTTTCAGGGTGCAGTTCCAGACCGTGGCCCATTTCGTGTGCGAGGACGCCGGCAATCTCGTCAGCACTGCTTGCCTTTTCTATGAGACCCCTGGTGACGACGATGTACTCGCCGGGGGTCGCGAACGCGTTATCCAGCTCCCAATCAACGACTGAGATCTTGAACGTCTTTCCCGAGCCCGAGGCTTTCGAGAGGCGGTCCGCCATGGCGTCGAGCGCCAAGCGGCCGCTGGCGGCGGTACAAACTTTGCGACCCTCGGTCATCGCCGACAGAGATTGCTTGCCGAGCGTATCGCGCATGCTATCGGGCAGGTATGCCGCGATGGAGCGGGACGGTGAAAATCCCGCGATCCAGATTACGGCGGCGATACCTGCGATCGCCGCACCGGCCCAGGCCGCCCGCGATGCCCACGACCGAAGCGCGGTGCGCTGTGAAAGATGAGGTGCGGCGGTGGCCAGGGCGCGCGCAAACGCTGCGTTCGGCACAAACAATGACGCGCCCGATTGGTGACGGTACGAGATGAGAGCCGACACCGATTGCGCGGTCAGGCGTTCGTCGATACCGAGTGCACCATATGGCCAGATCAGCGGCTTCTCGCCCGGTGTGCGCGAGATGACGACGCCGCGATCGTCGAGCGTAACGGTAACCTCGTGCGTGACGGAAGGGACTTCGGTCAGACGGCCTTTGACGGACAGGGGCAGGGCGGTCGGCGGCACGGTGTCTCCTGACCCAGTGAGTGAGCCTCGTTACGCATTGGCAAATAGGTATCCGAGCCACCGCCGCAAGTCTGCCGCGAATGATCCCAGAAGCGCCGCGTCAGCGACGTTGAGGCGCCGCGTTCGGAGTCTAAGAACCCCAGTGATGGCTCAGCCTTCGGAGGTTCCAAGGCCGCCAGAACTGCAAATGTTAGCCATGCTGTTAGGTGTTGCTTAACCGCAACTCAGAATGCGGGGAGATGCCTCTTTTGAGCCACAAACCAGCGCCACATCGAAGGTGGGGTAGTTCCGGTCTGCCAATGCCTGGCGAGGATCGGGTTGGTTCGCGCGAAACGCGTTGGGCGCCCTCAAGAGTCGTGCGCCGGGCCAACACATAACCAGCAAGGCACTCGCTTTTCCATGGACGCCAAGACGTTCGACAAATCCAAGCTTCCAAGCCGTCATGTCACGGCCGGTCCCGCGCGCGCGCCGCATCGCTCGTATTACTATGCGATGGGTCTGACCGAAGAAGAAATCAATCGCCCGTTCGTCGGCGTCGTCTCGTGCTGGAATGAAGCCGCGCCCTGCAATATTGCGCTGATGCGTCAGGCTCAGGCGGCGAAGGTTGGCGTCAAGGAGGCCGGCGGTACACCGCGCGAATTCTGCACGATCACCGTCACCGACGGCATTGCCATGGGCCACCAGGGCATGAAGTCGTCGCTGGTATCGCGCGAAGTGATCGCCGATTCGATTGAACTCACCATGCGCGGCCACAGCTACGACGCGCTTGTCGGCATCGCCGGTTGCGACAAATCCCTGCCCGGCACCATGATGGCGATGCTGCGCCTCAACGTGCCGTCGGTCTTCATGTATGGCGGCTCGATCCTGCCAGGACGATTCCGCGGCAAGGATGTGACCGTGCAGGACGTCTTCGAAGGCGTCGGCATGCACTCGGCCGGCAAGATGAGTGAAAAGGATTTGCACGAACTCGAACGCGTCGCCTGCCCCGGAGCCGGCGCGTGCGGCGGACAATTCACCGCCAACACGATGGCGATGGTCTCGGAAGCCATCGGCCTAGCGCTTCCGGGTTCGGCCGGATCGCCGGCCCCCTACGTGGAGCGCGATAGCTTTGCGGTGGCCAGCGGCAAAGCCGTCATGCGGCTGATCTCGGAAGGGCTCCGCCCGCGTGATATCTGTACACGCAAAGCGTTTGAGAATGCGGCTGTCGCGGTTGCGGCAACCGGCGGCTCGACCAACGCGGCCTTGCATCT
>JANORU010000468.1:0-3829 GCA_031415475.1 Hyphomicrobium sp. | reverse complement strand
CTCGGTGGCGACGCCGTGGCCCTTCGGATCGCCGATGGCTGACAGCTCGCCTTCGAGCACGCTCGATCGATCAGCAATGCCGGGCATGCCCATCGATTGCAGCCGGATGCCGAACTGATCCGACCAGAACGTCGGGATCGGGTCGAAGACCTTCGTTTCGGGTGGCTTGCCGAGCAGGTGATTTGCGATGCTCGATGCGGCACGTTTGGCCGACTGGCCGGGAATGGCCCAGTGTTCGACCCGTCGCGGCAGCGCGCCATAGCGAGGATTGGGAAAGCGGGCCACGTCGCCAACCGCGACGATACCGGCGCGGCCTTCAACCTGCATGGCATTGTCGGTCAGCATGCCATCGCTGAGATCAAGTCCATTGCCGTCGAGCCATTCGACATTGCAGGTCGAGCCGATCGCCTCGACCAAAACTTCGGCCGGCAACGAGGACCCATCATCGAGCGTGACGGATCGCAAGCGCCGGGAATTCTGGTCGTCGCATGTCAGGCCAACGACCTTGGCATTGAGCCGGAATGTGACGCCATTGGCTTCGTGATAGGCCTGCAACGCCGTCGCCAACTGGTCGCCGATCGCACGGACCATGGGAGCTGGGAGCGGTTCGACGACGGTGACGCGGCATCCGCGCTTGGTCGCCGACGCTGCGACTTCGCATCCGATAAAGCCTGCGCCGACGACAATAACTTTGGCTCCTGGTGTCAGCGCCGCGCGCAGGCGAAATGCATCGTCGACCGTTCGAACGATGTGGCGGCAGTCTTCGCCACCCGTGAGTGCGAGCCGCCGCGGTGTGAGACCGGTCGCGATCGCCAACGCGTCGTAGGCAATCTCACGCCCGCTCGCGAGCGTGACGACCATGCGTGCCAGATCGGCCGACTGAGCGGGCGAACCCAGGTGCCACGCGACATCGCCGAGCGATGGCCTGATTGAGAAAGCCAGTCCGTTGAGCAGATCGGCGGCAGTTTGCGCTGGCTGCTGGTCCTTGAGCAGCGTCTCCTTCGACAGCGGCGGCCGGTTATAGGGCATGTGCTGTTCGGCGCCGATCATGGCCATCGGGCCGGCGTAGCCCGCACCGCGAAGCTGTTCTGCAACCCGTAGCCCGCCCATCGACGCGCCGACAATCAGAACCCCGCTTGCCACGTTTCAGCCCTCGACCACGATTGCCTGCTCGGGGCAAACATCGGCGGCGTCTTCTGCTGCTCGCCGCTGATCTTCGCCCGGGTTTTCGACCCAGCGGAGTTTGCCGTCTGTCTCGAAGGCGAACAAGCCGGGCGCCGCAATAATGCACTGGCCATGCAGTTTGCATTTCTCTAGATCGACGCAGATCTTCATTCTCGAGTCTCTCCTGACGCTTGCTGGGAGCGCACTGCCGTTTCCGGATCGAAGATGATATTGAGCTTGATCGGCCCGGTATTGCCGCTATCCGGCAACCAGACCGGATCGCCGTCATACTTCGGATTGCGAATGCGCTGTGCCAACAGCTTCAGAGCCTCGGTCATATCACCACGAGCAATGAAGTGGCCAAGACAATGGTGCGTGCCGCCACCAAACCCATAGTGGGCGTTTCTCGGTTCGGCGATATCAAACCCGGGCTTGAAAACGCTTGGATCGGTGCCAGCCGACTCCGCGAACAGGTGGACCGTCGTGCCGTTCTTGATATCAAGCCCCTTGTAGTTGAAGTCCTGCAAAGCCTCGCGCGTGACCCAAGTGGTCGTCGGCCGCGTCCTCATCACTTCTTCGACTGCGGCGCGCGCCAGATCCGGCTTTTCCGCCAACAGCCGCCACTGATCCGGATGCTCAATGAACTGGCTCATCGCCAGCCCGATCTGATTGCGCGTCGTGTCGATGCCGCCGAACACGGCGAGCACGACCATATCGTCCATTTCCTCATCGCTGAGCGAGTCTTTGTCGGTATTCGCCTGCACAAGAAGGCTGATGAAATCGTCGCCCGGATTGTGCCGCCGCTCGGCAATGAGGCTGCGAGAATAATCGAACAGCCGGTCGGTCGCGCGGTTGACGGTGGCTTCATCCGATTTGTAGGTGACGCCGAGCGCCAGACCCATCTCGGCCGCGACAGTCGCCAGCTCCCGCCACTCGTCGTGCGGCAGGTTGAAGAGGGAGCAGATCACGCGCGTTGCATAGGGTTCGGAGAACGCGCTCATGAACTCGCAGCGGCCGGTTGAGCCAAAGGCATCAACAAGTTCATTGGCTATCGCAATGAACTGCGGCTGCAACGTGCCAATCAACTTTGGTGAGAAAGCTGGATTGGCGAGGCGGCGAAGGCGCGCGTGGTCATCACCAATCCGATTGAGCAGCATGCGAATCCACCAATCCGCAAATGTGCCAGTGGCGTTGTTATGGGCAGGCCACTTATGGCTGCCTTGCCGGAGGCGCGGATCGCGCAGCAGTTCACCGACTTCCGCATACCGCAACACTGCAAGACCATACGGCGTTCGCGCATACCAACCGCGCTCGCGCGCATCGCGCACCGCCTTCGACCGGATTGAAAACGCCGGATCGTCGAGATTGAGGTAGGGCGCGTCTGGCGCGTTGCCTCTATCAATCGCCGCTTTTGTCATGTGCAAGCTCGTGCGTTGGCTTCCACGGGGGTAACTATGGCAGACAATCGAGATAGGTCTTCACGTCCCAATCCGACGATTGCCAGATGAACCGGTCCCACTCGTCGCGCTTGTACCAGTCGTAGACCTCGTGCATGCGGCCCGGCATGGCCGTGAGTAACACAGGGTCGGCCTTCAAGGCTTCGAGGGCGTCATAAAGATTGAGCGGAATGCGGCGCACGGGCTCGCCCGACCGCATGACTTCGACCAGATTGCGCTCTTCCGGCTGACCCGGATCGATGCGGCGCTTCAAGCCGTCGTCCATCGACGCGATCAGGGCCGACATCATGAGGTAGGGGTTGACCATGGCGTCGGACGGACGGTACTCGAACCGGTCTGGGCTCGACACGCGCACCGCGCATGAGCGGTTTTGCAGTCCCCAATTGATCGCCAGCGGCGCCCACAAACCGACATCATTGAGACGGCGATACGAATTGACCGTCGAGCAGGCAATGGCCGTCATGCCGGGCAAGTGTTCGAGCATGCCGCCGAGCGCGTGGCGGCCGATCTCGGCCGGCCTCCACTTTTCGCGCTGGTCACGAAACTCGTTTCTGCCGCCTTTGTTGTGCTCAAAAAGCTCTTCCATACCTGGAAGCGGGCCCTTGACGAGATGCTGGACCTCCAGCGCGCCGCCGGACCACAGCGACACGTTATGGTGGCAGCCGTTGGCTGCCATTCCCATATAGGGCTTGGTCATGAAGCAGGCGATCAGATCGTTCTCGCGCGCCACCTGGGCGCAGATCTGGCGATAGGTTGTCAATCTGTCTGCCGTTTTAACGGCATCGTCGAACATGAAGTTCAATTCGATCTGACCCGGCGCATCTTCATGGTCGCCCTGCACCATGTCGAGCCCCATGGCGATCGCGTAGTCGTACACTTTGAGCCAAACGCTTGAGAGTGCTTCAAACTGATCGATGTGGTAGGCATACGGCTTGGTCGTGCCCTCATACGGTACATTCGGATCGCTCGACTTTTTCAGCCACAGCATTTCCGGTTCACAACCGACGCGCATGTGCAGGCCATTGTGCGCGGCACGGAAGGCAGCGTCATTGCGTTTCAATGCGCCCCGGCAATCGACATCGAAGTACATGCCGCCCTTGTCAGCATCCTCCTCCATGTAGAACAGCGTGCAGAACACACGCGCCATGCGCTTGTTCCAGGGCAACTGGCAGAAGGTTTCGGGATCGGGGAGGGCAATCACTTCGTGG
>JANORU010000467.1:0-1999 GCA_031415475.1 Hyphomicrobium sp. | reverse complement strand
GCTCTATGTCCGCAAGGTGCTCGGCTCTAAGCCCGCGCCGGAATTCGAGGCGTGGCTTGAGCAGCACCGGATCTTTGAGCCGGGTGGGGACATGAAGCTTTCACAGCATGTCCCGAAAGCCTTTCAACGCGCCCTGGCGGCGGAGTAACAGCGATGGCTTCCAAGGCCGGCGACGAACCCATGTCATCGATCATCATCCAGAATCCGTGGGCGCACTTGCGCCAATTCACGCCGGCCCGCATCGCGCTTGGGCGCACCGGCATTTCGATCCCGACCGCCAATCATCTGGCGTTCCAAGTCGCGCACGCCCGCGCCCGCAATGCGGTCCATTTGAAACTCGACGCTCACAAGCTGCACGATCACCTCGTTGGGACTTGGGGCGACTGCTTGCTGCTCCAGAGTGCTGCGCACGACCGGCCAACCTATCTCCAGAGGCCGGATTTCGGCCGGCGCTTGAGCGTCGGCTCACGCGAAGCACTGTTGAAGCTCGATGCACCGCCGTCGGATCTGGCACTGGTGATCGCCGATGGTCTTTCGGCCTTTGCCATCGAGCGCAATGTGGTTCCATTTCTGGCGGCCCTCAAATCCCGCCTCGAACGCGAGCGTTGGAAGATCGCGCCGATCTCGATTGTCGAGCAGGGCCGCGTCGCGGTCGGCGATGAAATCGGCGAGTTGCTGAAAGCCGAAATGGTCGTGATGCTGATCGGCGAACGGCCAGGGCTCAGTTCGCCTGACAGCCTCGGGCTGTATCTTACCTACAAGCCGAAGGTCGGCCTCACCGATGAGGCGCGCAACTGCATCTCAAACGTGCGTATGGAAGGCCTCTCCTATGACGAGGCGGCGTATAAGCTGCACTACCTGATGAGCGAGGCGCGCCGCCGTCAACTCTCGGGCGTGCAATTGAAAGACGATGCCGAAGCGCTGCCGAAAGACGTCGATGCACCGTCGCGGAATTTTCTGACAGAAGGCTAGCGCGTCCAGCTATCGACCGGCAGCGCCCGCGCCTTCACTTCGCGCAGTGCGAAGCTCGATTTGAGGCGCGCGACGCCCGGCAAGCGTGACAGCTCCTCTTTATGGATGCGCTCGAAGTCGCCGAGATCGCGGGCGAGGACGGTCAGCACGTAATCGTCTTCGCCACTCATCAGATGGCACGAGACGATTGACGGCGCGCGCTGCACGGCGGCTTCAAAATCGGCGAGCAATTCCTCGTTCTGGCTCTTCAAGCCGAGGTGCACGATCACCGTCATGGTGAGGCCCAGGGCCTGACGGCTGAGGCGGGCCTGATAGCCCTCGATGATGCCGGCGTCCTCCAGCGCTTTGATACGGCGGGCGATGGCAGTGGCCGACAGCGGCAAACGCTCGGCCAATTCGACCTGGCTCGCCCGGCCATTGTCGACCAGGGCAGCCAATATGGCCCGATCTAGCGTGTCTAGCTTCATAGTTGCCGATTTCCTGCGTAAATTACTATTATGCGCCGAAAACCGTTAAAATCAAGAACTCTGACGGTGATAATTGCATGCTCTGTGCATCGAAATCGCGCCATTCTCTTCTCCACATTCGGCGCGGTGTTGAAGCGCCTAAACCCTAGGGAGACCCCGATGAAGATCGGTGTACCGACAGAGATCAAGACCAACGAGTTCCGCGTCGGCCTGGTGCCGGGCTCGGTTCGCGAGTTGGTCGCCCGCGGCCACGAGGTCATTGTCCAGTCCGGAGCCGGTCTCGGCATTTTCGCGGACGATGCAACTTATGAGAAGGCCGGCGCGCGGATCGTCAAGACCGCCGACGATGTGTTCGCCGCCGCTGACATGATCGTCAAGGTCAAGGAACCGCAGGCCGTTGAGATCAAAAAGCTCAAGAAGGACCAGATCCTCTTCACCTATCTCCACCTCGCTCCCGATCCGGAGCAGGCCAAGGGCCTGATGGCTTCGGGTGCCGCCTGCATCGCTTATGAAACCGTGACCGACGCCAACGGCGGCCTGCCGCTGCTGGCGCCGATGAG
>JANORU010000466.1:0-4082 GCA_031415475.1 Hyphomicrobium sp. | reverse complement strand
CGGCCATTGGCCGCCGGCCAGAAGCGGCCGTGATCTTCGATCCAAAGCGAGTCCTGGCTGCGGCGGCCGCCAGGACGGAACCGGTACTGCACGCCGTACGGCAGACCGCCCGGCGCGGACTCACCGTTCAAGACGTTGAGGGCGTTGGTGCGAACGCCGGCATGTTCAGGGGCGATTAGGAATTGATAGGCGAGGCCGGTTGAAATTTCATCGATACGGCGCACGCCCAGCACATCGGCGGCGTTGCTTTCCCACTCGATTTTATCGGTTTCAAGATCCCAGGTGTAGGCCGTCTCCTCGACCGCCGATAGAATGCCGACGAGATCAAAGCCCTCCGATTCAACCGGCGGCTCTGCCGCTGTCGAAACGCTCAGCACGTCGGCCACGCCGGTCTCCGGCGGCGGTACAGGCGCGCTCGGCTTGTCGGTCTCACTCACGAATGCACCCCGGCACACGGCGTCATGTCGGACAGGCTGACATAGCCGTCCGATGGTGAAGTGAGGCTAGTTGCAAATCCCTAACAACACTTAAAATTTATCTCGACCTTGAAGAAACTGTAAAAAAGTCGAGGCGCGGACCGGAGTTCCGGTGCCGCGCCTCGCAACAATCGCAGAGTATTGACGGTTATTTAGTGGTCGCCGCCGAAGCCAATATCGCGTTTGGCGACGCGGATGCCAATTGTGAAGCCGGCGATCACGTCGATCAGGCAGGCCATCATGACCAGGAAGAACACCGACGTCGCCGCCTTCTGCACCATCAGGAACTCGATCAGGCAGGCAATGAACACCAGCATCGAAAGACCGTGGTCGATCATCGACGCGGTACCGGTGTAGGTGGCTTTGACGATCTCTATGAACAGCACCGCCATGGTGATGAGAAGGATGAGGTCGCCCCAGGTGAACTTCCAAACGCCGCCACTCATCATGGTTACGCCGTCGCCGACCAGCGAACCGCTGAGGTCGACGCCCGATAGGACCATAATGTTGTAGAGGATGAACGGGATGATGGTTAGTGGCAGTGCGCTAAGCGACATGGCTTTCTCCCCTCGTCACCGGTACGTGAGACACGGTCCAGGGTTGCGTACCCCCGGCCGGGCCGCCTTGCAAGCTTTGGCATTGTAGTCTGGAGCCCTGAGGCGTGCCATGAGGGCCGAATACGCCTCAGACGTCGGCCTTGGGCGCGAGAATCTGACGGCCGCGATACTTGCCGGTCTTGAAATCGATGTGGTGGGGCCGGCGGCGTTCGCCGCTGTCCTTGTCTTCCACATAGGCCGGACGCGTAAGGCCGTCGTGCGACTGGCGATTGCCCTTCTTCATACGGGATACTTTTTTCCTGGGTACGGCCATTTCAAGTCTCCGGTCGTTTCGGGGGCTCGTTTCGTCAATACCCAAGACGGCCCGTTCGAGGGCGCCAAGTGGTCGATCCGGCCCGATGTTGTCTGTTATGGGCCGGGGACCGCGAATGCAACCGCGAAACCGTCGGCACCGGGACGCACCCGGCCGGCCAGAACACTAGGAATGTCCGGCGCCATTGCGCGGGTATATACTCACAATCCCGGGACGGCGCCAGCCCTCTTGTCGACAGACGCGTCCCAGTTGCCCTTCGGCTCCTTGCGTCCGCCGTCCTGATTTGGCGGGTTTGGGCGTGCCAGCGCGCAGTGAGCGACCGGCCCGGCAATCCGCATCCGCGACCGAATGACCCCGGCCTTGCGGGCGGTCCTCGGTCCCGGGTCACCAGCGTCGCGGATCATGGGATTAGGGAGCGAGGCCGCCAAGAGAGCTGCCTCGTACTCGTTGAGACGGGCGGCCGATTTCGAGAAATGGTGCTGGGCGGCGGCTTCGGCGCCGAACACCCCCGGGCCCCATTCGGCAATGTTGAGATATATCTCTAACATCCGCTGCTTGGGCCACCACAAATCGGCAAACACTGTCAGCGGCAGCTCGATCGCCTTGCGGACGTAGCTTTTCGATTGCGACAGGAACAGGTTCTTGATGACCTGCATCGAGATGGTGCTTGCGCCGCGCGGAATGCCGTCGCCGGCCTTTTCGATCGCCTCCTCGATGGCCGCGAGGTCGACGCCATGATGATCGCAGAACTTCCAGTCTTCCGAGACGATGACCGCCCGGACGAGGTGGGGAGAAATGTCTTCGATATCGGCCCAGTGACGATTGACGTCTTTGCCCGTCAGCCAGTGGTAGGCCATCAGCGTCGAGGCCGGCGGATCGATGAAGCGGTACAGCACGATCAGCGCCAGCACGACAGCGAGATAGCCGCCAATGGCAATGGCGGCAAAGCGGGCGTAGCGCAACGCCGTCTCGCGCCAGGCCGGCGGCGCGCTTGGTGGGCTGTGCAGTTCTGCTGGCGGCGGCAAACGCTCGGATTGATCCAGCCGGTCCGGAATGAGAGTTGCGGCTGGCACGAATGGGGCTTCTATTTCAGGTGGCGCATCCGTCTGCGCTTCAGCATCGGAAACGTCGAGAGTCTCACTTGGCTCAGGAGACAACGGCGCCTCGAACACCGGCTCAATGCAGTTTTCATTTGCCGGGGCCGGATCGTCGCCGTATCGGTCAGCCGCTCGGGGGACATAGGCGAAATCCTCGACCGGCGGACCATCGGCCTCGGTTGCGTGCCAATCCACGCGCTCGGCCGTTTCGGGTGCAACGTCGGCACCCGCCACTATAGCGTCGCTCGCAGCAGGCTCTCCGGCACTCTCGACGGGCGCCTCGACGACCGCGTCCGAAGACGCCTGACGGTGTTGTCCGATCTCCGCCAGAATACGACCCGTTATCGCGGCAACCAGCGCATCGGCATTGAAGGATTGGGGAGCAATGCCTTGATCGTTGTCTGACCCGGCCGGCATGTCGCTTGCCTGAAACGGCACGTCACCATCGCCCGGCAGCGCGCCGTCATCTGGGGTCGGCACTGGTTTCTGGTCGCTCACGACGGTGATTATCTCTTAGGTCCGGACACCCATGCTCCGATATTTAGCACAGCCGCCACTTTGGCCACGATTTTTGCCGTGACCGTGATAGGTGGAAGCGCCAAAATCGGCCCACACATTCTCTGAAATAGGTAAGTGCCTGATGACGTTCGCGCAGAAAATGGCTGCCAGCGCCGCACAGGTGGAACAGCGTCTTTTCGACCTATTGGAGCAGGAAGCCGGTGCCAAGGCTTTCGACGGCCCCGAGGCCACCCGCCTGATTGCCGCCATGCGCTACGCCGTTCTCGGCGGCGGCAAGAGAATTCGGCCTTTTCTGGTTCATGAATGCGCCGGATTGTTCGGCGTTGCCCCGCAG
Source organism: Hyphomicrobium sp. (assembly GCA_031415475.1). Taxonomy (GTDB): domain Bacteria; phylum Pseudomonadota; class Alphaproteobacteria; order Rhizobiales; family Hyphomicrobiaceae; genus JAGVSR01. Next base: position 786 of record JANORU010000466.1, on the reverse strand, counting down.
TCGGCGCTCAATACGAGCGCCGCGCTTGAACTCATCCATTGCTACTCGCTGGCCCATGACGATCTGCCGGCCATGGACAATGACGAACTGCGGCGCGGCCGGCCAACCGTCTGGAAGGCGTTCGACGATTGGACGGCGATCCTGGCCGGCGACGCGCTTTCCACCCTGGCGTTCGAGGTGATCGCCCGGCCGGACACCCATCCCGACCCGGACGTTCGCATTGCCCTCGTCTCGGGCCTGGCGCGGGCCTCGGGAGTTTCCGGCATGGCGGGCGGGCAAGCGCTCGATTTGATCGCCGATAAACTCGGCCAGCCGGCCTCGCCGACTGCACCGTATATCCAGCAACTGCAAAGTATGAAGACCGGTGCGCTGCTGGTGTTCGCGTGCGAGGCAGGCGCCATTCTCGGCCGCGCGACAGCGAAAGAACGAGCCGCACTCGTGCGCTATGGAATAGCTATCGGACTGGCGTTCCAAATCGCCGACGATCTGTTGGATGCCGAAGGCGATGTCGCGACGGTCGGCAAGGCGGTCGCCAAAGATGCCGCCGCCAACAAGGCAACATTGGTGTCGCTGATTGGCATCGATGCGGCGCGCGCCAAGTTGGTTGAAACTGAAGCGGCGGCGCGCGATGCACTTGCGCCGTTTGGGGATCGCGCGAAGCGAGTTTATCCGCAAAAACTTGAGTAAAGGCATAAGCGTCAGAATCCGCCCGGTTCCCGCCGCGGGCCAGGATGGTTCCAACATAGTCCCTGGCTTTGGCCGGGTCGTTCTTGGCGAGAAACTCGG
>JANORU010000465.1:0-7231 GCA_031415475.1 Hyphomicrobium sp. | reverse complement strand
CATGAGGCGTCATGCTGGTGGGTGCGGGATGCAGGTCTCGCTTCGGGTGTTCACGCACATCTGGAGTGGAGAGGCTCGGTCTGTACGCCTTGGTGAAAGTCCGGGGACGCGAGAATGCTTAAACGACAGTCGTAGGCCATAAAACCCTGTGCGGGGCGGTTCGTGACCGCATCTCACTACCCTCGGAATGCCCGACGGCCACCGGCCGCCCCGCTTTCCCTTACCCATGACTTCGGCTCGCAAGATCGCGGGCCACTTTTTGTTGCCTGCCTCCGGCAGGACTGCGGCATTGAAAAAGGCTCCGCGCCGTAGGTTGGGCTGAACCCCTTGTGAAGCCCAACAACTTATCGCGAGAAAAGCCGTTGGGCTTCGCAAAAGGGCTCAGCCCAACCTACAAAACTGCCCACCGCCCCCTTCCCTTGCCCCATCCCGCGTCCCCGTGTAGGGACAGGTTGAGACCGCGACTGCAAGCGAGTCGCCCCGCATTCAGGCCCCGGATAGACCCATGACACGGCCCCTGATCATCGCACCGTCGATTCTGTCGTCCGACTTTTCCAAGCTCGGCGAGGAAGTGGCGGCGGTCGACGCCGCCGGCGCCGACTGGATCCACCTGGACGTCATGGACGGACATTTTGTTCCCAACATTACGTTTGGCCCGCCGGTCGTCAAAGCTATCCGCAAGTCGTCGAAGAAAATCTTCGATTGCCATCTGATGATCGCGCCGGCCGATCCTTATCTCGCCGCCTTCGCGGACGCCGGCGCCGACATCATCACGGTGCACGCCGAAGCTGGCCCGCATCTCGACCGCTCGCTGCAGGCGATCAAGGCGCTCGGCAAAAAAGCCGGCGTGTCGCTCAACCCGTCGACGCCGGAAAGCGTGATCGAATACGTGCTCGACCGGCTCGATCTTATTCTCTTGATGACCGTCAACCCCGGCTTCGGCGGACAGGCTTTCATTCCGGCGATGTGCGACAAGATCCGCCGCGTGAAAGCGATGATCGGCAACCGGCCGATCGACATCGAAGTCGATGGCGGCATCACCAAGGACACCATTGGCTCCGTCGTGGCCGCCGGCGCCAACGTGATCGTCGCGGGCTCGGCGGTCTATACTGGCGGCACGCGCGAGAGCTACGCGAAAAACATCGCCGCCTTGCGTGACGGCAGCCGCCGCGCCGCGGCGTGATGCGTTCGGACCTATTCGCAACGCCTCTGCCGATTGACGATGTGCTCGCGGATATTCGCCGCGCACTCGCCGCGCGCTCCGCCGCCGTTCTCGTCGCGCCTCCCGGTGCCGGCAAGACCACCCGCGTGCCACTTGCCATTCTTGATGAGCCCTGTATCAACAATGGCCGCATCATCGTACTCGAACCGCGCCGCCTCGCCGCCCGAGGCGCGAGCGACCGGATGGCCAAGACGCTCGGCGAAAAGATCGGCGACACGGTCGGTTTGCGCGCGCGATTGTCGACCAAAGTCAGTGCCAGAACCCGCATCGAAGTCGTCACCGAAGGCGTCTTCACCCGCATGATCCTCGACAATCCGGGTTTGGACGGCATCGCCGCCGTGCTGTTCGACGAATTCCACGAGCGCTCGCTCGATGCCGATCTCGGTCTCGCCTTCGCGCTCGATTGCCAGAAGGGCTTGCGGCCGGACCTTCGAATCCTCGTCATGTCGGCGACGCTCGACGGCGCGCGCGTGGCGGCACTGCTCGGCGATGCGCCGGTGATCGAGAGCGAGGGCCGCGCCTATCCAGTCGAAACCCGCTATCTCGGCCGCGACGCGTCAGGCCGCATCGACGATCAGATGACCGACGCGATTGTCCGCGCTGTCCGCACTGAGTCGGGCTCGGTGCTGGCGTTTCTTCCCGGCCAGGGCGAGATCAAGCGCGTCGAAGAACGTTTGCGCGAGCGGATCGGCGACGAACCGGGGGTGATCATCGCGCCGTTGTTCGGCGCCATGGATATGGCCGCGCAGGATCGCGCTGTCGAACCCGCTTCGCCCGGCACCCGCAAAATCGTGCTCGCGACCTCGATTGCTGAAACCTCGCTGACCATTGAAGGCGTTCGCATCGTCGTTGATTGCGGCTTGGCGCGCGTGCCGCGCTTCGAGCCGGATGCCGGCGTCACGCGGCTTGAAACCGTGCGCGTCTCGCGGGCTGCCGCCGATCAGCGCCGTGGCCGCGCCGGGCGAACTGAACCGGGCGTGTGTTACCGCCTGTGGGACGAGCCGCAGACCCAAAGCCTCGCCGCGTTTGCCGACCCGGAAATCCGCGCTGCTGATTTGTCGGGCTTGGTGCTCGACTGCGCCGAATGGGGCGTCACCGATCTGGCAACGCTCTCCTGGCTCGATACCCCGCCCGCCGCCGCGCTTGTTGCTGCGCGCGAGATGCTCACAGAACTCGGCGCGCTCGACGAGGGCGGACGCATCACGCCGCTCGGCAAACGCATTCACGCGCTGCCCTTGCCGCCGCGTCTGGCCCGCATGATCCTTGCCGCCGCTGAGTTCGGTGCAAATGCCGTGCGCGACGCCGCCGACATTGCCGCCGTGCTGGTGGAGCGCGGCCTCGGCGGCACCGACACCGATCTCGATCATCGCCTGGATAATTTCCGCCGCGACCGCTCCCGTCGCGCGACCGACATGCGCCGCCTCGCGGACAACTGGGCGCGTACCGTTCAGCCGGCGAAATCCACGGCGGCGAGCGAGCCGGCCACGGCCGCGTTGCTCGCCCTCGCCTATTCGGACCGGATTGCCAAAGCGCGCGGCGCGTCGGGCCAGTATGTGCTCGCCAACGGTCGCGGCGCCTATCTCGAAACGACCGATGCGCTCGCCCGCGCGGACTATCTCGTGGTCGGCGAACTACAGGGTGCGGCGGCGGCGACCCGCATTCTGCTCGCCGTACGCACGACCGAAGCCGATATCGAGGCGATTGCCGGTTCGCGGATCGTCAACAGCGACGACATCGCTTTCGACCGCGAGGCCGCCGCTGTGCGTGGCCGGCGCGTGCGCCGCCTCGGTGCCATCACGCTGGCAAGCGAAACTCGCGCGGTCGCGCCGAACGCGGAAACGGCACGCGCTCTCGCCGAAGGCATCGCGTCACTCGGTATCGACAAGCTGCCGTGGACGAAGGCACAAGACCAGCTCCGTCATCGCGTGGCGTTTCTGCGTACGGCGGAAGGAGCTGACAGCGCGTGGCCGGAACTCTCCGATGCCGCGTTGGCGAAATCGGTGGCCGATTGGCTGGCTCCATTCCTCGAAAGGAAGACAAGGCTCTCAGACATCGGTGCCGACGATCTCGGCGCCGCGCTCGATGCGCTGATCCCGTGGAACCTGAAGCACCGCCTGGACGCCGAGGCGCCGACCCACTTCGAAGCACCAACCGGCAACAGCCACGCCATCGACTATGACGGCGCGAGCGCGCCGGCACTTTCGATCCGGGTCCAGGAACTGTTCGGCTTGAAGACCCATCCATCGATTGCCAACGGCCGGCTGCCGCTGACGCTCAATCTGTTATCGCCCGCGCACCGGCCCATCCAGATTACCCGCGATCTTCCCGGTTTCTGGACGGGCTCATGGGCTGCCGTCAAAAGTGATATGAAAGGCCGTTATCCGCGCCACCCCTGGCCCGACGATCCCGCCAACGCCCTGCCGACGGCGCGCGCCAAGCCGCGAGGGACGTGATGACAGCTAACGACGTACGCCGTTCCGCACCCGCTGCCCTCCGTAACCGATATCCGATCTGGTCGGTGCTCGGGCCGGAGTTGCCGCCGAGTGGCATGGTGTTGGAAATCGCCAGCGGCACCGGCGAACACTGCACGTACTTTGCATCGAAAAGTCGCTCGGATTTGATTTTTCAGCCGTCTGATCCTGATCCAACCGCGCGCGACAGCGTCGATGCCTGGACGAGAGAACTGGAGCTTCAGAATGTTCGCGCTGCGCTCGCGCTCGATGCGTCGTCCGAAGCATGGCCCATCACCCATGCCGATGTGGTGGTGTGCATCAACATGATCCATATCTCGCCGTGGACCGCGACGGTCGGGCTCATTCGTGGTGCGGCGCGCATCCTGCCGCCAATCGGATTGCTCTACCTCTATGGCCCTTACCGTCGCGGCGGCCTGCATACCGCACCAAGCAACGCCGCCTTCGATGCCGATCTCAAATCGCGCAATCCGGCGTGGGGTGTGCGCGATGCCGAAGCGGTGGCGGCACTTGCAGCCGAACACGGTTTCGGCCCGTCAACGATCATCGATATGCCGGCCAACAATCTGTCGGTGCTGTTCCGGCGAAGTTAGCCGTCAACACAGCGATCACCTTCACCGATTTTGTTGTCGTGTAGTGAGGCCAGTCAAACTCACTTGCACGGCCGCGCGTCGATGGTCGCCGTCCAGCCGACGGCTTCCTTGGTGTAGCGAATTTTCACGCCGGCCGCCTTGCCGAGCCGCGCCCAGTCGGAGCCGTATTCCCACGCCGTGTACTCGTACCACGTCTGGTTGGCGGCCCGCCGCGCTGCGTCTTTCGTTTTGCCGGTGCCCGAGCCCGTGTGGGCATGATCGGCCATGCACAGCCGCCCGCCTTCCTTGCGCAAATCGTTCTGCGAGGCCATGCCGGTTTCGTCGGCGCGCGCCGTGGCGCAGAGTGCGAGTGCTGCGAAACTCATGATTGCAAGTGCCGTCCGCATGAATGGTCCTCCCCGTTTCGTTCGCACGCTTCGATCGGCGCCGGCGCAAAGTGCCTGACACTCTCGCCGGTCGCAAGCCCTCCTAGCACCTGTTTACACCGGATGATCGATCGCAAATCAATCGCAATGCCCGGGCTGATCTTGACGCCATGCCAGCAACCGCTATTTCGATGTCAGTTTGGTGAGCCCAATGGACAAAGCTTGGCGTGACGCCCGAACCGCAACGCGAGTCCTGCAGCCCGTCACTCGCGAGTGTGGTCCGCTTCGCGCCGAGCCCCAACGGCCAGATGCATCTCGGTCATGCGCCGTCGGCGCCGCCAAAAAAGCTCAATGGCGCGCCGCTCACACTCACTGAATTTGACGCCGATGGTGCGGCGCATATGCGGCCGGCTGAGCCCGAGCGGTGGGGAGACGCCGTGATCGTCCGCAAGGAATTTCCCGTGAGCTACACCCTAGCGATTGTCATCGATGATGCGGCCCGAGGCGTCAGCCATGTCACACGCGGTCAGGATCTCTTGGCGGCCACGGAACTTCAGCGGATATTGTAGGTGCTGCTCGGGCTTCCCGAACCGGTTTACCAAATCATCGCCTCATCCTCGACAGCGATGGCCGCAAGCTTTCTAAAAGCGCTGGATCGACGGCGTTGTCGGTCTTGCGCCAGCAGGGCATCTCGCCCGCCGAAATCCGCCACATCTTGAATTTATAAGCTGGCCAATCGCCGATCGCGCTTCGGGGTGGTTTTTCGATGGTGATGCAAGGCGTTACGACGTATGCTTACAACTGATTTGTTGTTCGCCGGAACGGAGCTTAGGGCAAGCCCACTGTGAAGAAGCCAGGCAAGTCGCGGCCGAAACACAAGGTCAAGGCGCACAGCGAGCGCCGCGAGGGCGCGGCTGCACGTGGCGTTGCGGCGCGGACGGCTTCGGCTGCGCCCCGGACCACCGATCGCAAACGGCGGCAGGCGTCGGCTATTGTGGCGCCAGCGCCTAGAAGCCCATCCGGATTTTCTGTGGTGACGGTTGGTGGCGGGATCGATATGGCGCTTGTGGCGCTGCCCTTCCTCCTCTTCGCGGTGACATTCGCCCTTCACAAATCGGAATGGCCGATTGGCAGCCGGTTAGATCAGTACGCCCGCGTGACGCGCGACGGGGCGACAGCAACCCGGGCGCTGACGGGATTGCCAACCCGGTCCGAACGCCTGACGGCGCTTGCGCCGGACAACGTCCTCCGTCCGAGCGCACCTGCACCCGGTAGCAAAATTGCGGCGGCCGAGGCATCGGCGAACGTGGTGCGCAATGAATCAGCGGCAGAGCCGGCCAAATTGGCGGCACTCGATCCGAGTGGCCCGCTGCTGCCTGCCGAACCTGCCGCGGCCCGAGCCGTGCCGGCTGACAGCAACGCTGTTCGGGTTGATACCGTTGGCCAGCCGCCGCAGCAGTTGAGCGCATCTCCGGCCTCGGCCGACGTTGTGAAACCAGACCAGGTTTCTCGTGAAACAGTTGCGCCCGCTGCGGCGGATGTCGCTCCTGCCATTGCCGGCGTCGACAATGCTGGCGCGCCGCTGCTGCCGGCTGCCGAGCCACCTAGCCAGAAATTGGCACTGGCAGAACCGACCTCGCCACTGCTCGCTTCGCCGCCGGGGCCGTCGCTTTCGGTTGAGACACCATTGGACAGCGAAGCGCCGTCGGATGGAGCGTATCAATGCGTCCGTGAGCCGGTCCGCGAGCGCATTCCGGTTCTGGCGGGACTTGGCAATGCCGCCGAACTCGCCAAGGACCCCGAGGCCTTCGGTTCGGCGCTCGCCAGGGCCACCCGCCAGCAGCTCGACGAGTTCGTGGTCTATAATGACCGTTACACCCAGATCGCTTTTCCGATGGGCGACGTACATCCGATGTACGGCGTGTGCACAGATGTCATTGTTCGCGCCTACCGGGCTCTTGGCATTGATTTGCAGGAGCTGATCCAGACCACGCGGACGGGCTCAGGCGATGCCAATATCGATCATCGCCGCGTCGACACCATGCGCCGGTTCTTTGCCAAATTCGGGTCCAGCCTGCCAATTACCGCCTTTGCCGAGGATTTCCGCCCCGGTGATATTGTCAGCTATTGGCGGCCGCAAAACCGCCATTCCCGAACCCATATCGCGGTTGTTTCCGACCGGACCGGGCCAACCGGGCGACCGATGATTATTCACAACCGCGGCTGGGGCCCGCAGGAAGAGGACGCGCTGTTTGTCGACGAGATTACCGGGCACTACCGGTTCACCGGTCGCATCTCGACGGCCGCCACCCCGGTATCGACTGCGCCGGCCTTGGCGGGGCAGAAGCCGAAGCCACCAACGCGGGCCGAAATAAAGCTGCCGGTGAGAAAACCGGCTGTGCCGGCCGGAGTAACGGTCAAAACTGGCTATGCGACCGGTTCGGGCAAGTCGGCTACGCGCTGACCGGCATGGAGCATCGACGCCCGATCACGAAAGCCACCGCTCAGCGGTGCATTTATTTCCAATAGTGCGAAATACAATTCGCGCTGAAACGCGTAATTCGGGCGCCATTCGCTTTT
>JANORU010000464.1:0-4894 GCA_031415475.1 Hyphomicrobium sp. | reverse complement strand
CGGGCCGTCGGTTTCCCATCGGGAATTACTGCCGGACAAGCCTGGGAGTGCGAGCCGCGCGTCAAGTTGGCGGACTATCATCAGGCCAAGACCGGGGCCCTGTTCATCGCTGCAACCGAAGCCGGCGCCACGGCAGCAGGCGCCGATCCGGTCCGCAGGCGGGCACTCGGCCGGCTGCTCGGCGAAGCCTATCAAGTCGCCGATGACATCGCCGACACCACCGCCTCGGCCAGCGACACCGGCAAGACTTCGCAGCGCGACGCTATACTCGGCCGCCCAAATGCCGCGCTCGAGCTTGGCGTTAAAGGCGCCCTCGATCGGCTCGAAACCCTGGTCTGCGAGGCTCTCGCGGCGATTCCACCGTGCGCGGGTCACGACGATCTGGGCCAGCTCGTGGTCGGTGGTATTCGCCGCTTTCTGCCCAAGGTCCTGGTGCCGCGCAGCCTGATGCCGGTGCAACGGCCCGGCAAAGATGGGCAACCGTGGATCGCCTAGAGCGTTTTCGAGCGAAGTGGACACCGGTTCGCGTTAAGAAAACGCGCCAAAATAAGAGTCTAGAGGGCGTGAGCGGTTCGAAGATGAGCGAACGCGCTGTAATGGACAGGAATGGCGATGTCGCGCCACGACCGGCCGATGCTTGGCGTGATGCGGCCTGCACGCTACGAAATCGCTTCTTGGCCAATCCAAAATTCCAGCGATGGGTCGCGTCGTTTCCGTTGACGCGCTCGTTTGCGCGCCGCGAAGCGCACGCCGTCTTCGATTTGTGCGCCGGCTTCGTCTACAGCCAGGTGCTGCTCGCCTGCGTTCAACTGCGGCTTCTCGAAAATCTCGAAAACTGCTCGAAAACACTGGATGAAATCGCGTCTCATCACGATCTTCCGCGTGATCGCGCAGCCAAGCTCGTCAAGGCGGCGGTTGCCCTAAAGCTGGTCGAACACCGCTCGGGCGATCGCTTCGGTCTCGCGCTCCGGGGTGCGGCCATCCTCGGCAATCCGTCGATCGCAACCATGGTCGAGCATCATCGCCTGCTGTACGCCGATCTCAAAGATCCCGTCGCCCTCGTGTCCGGAAAACAGTCGCAGACGAACCTGTCGGCCTACTGGACGTATGCTGGTGAAACCGCCGGTGCCAAAGTCGCAGCCGGAGACGCAGAAACCTACAGCGGATTGATGTCGGCCTCCCAAGACCTGCTGGCCGACGACGTGCTCGATGCTTATCCCGTCGGCCGCCACTCGCGACTGCTTGATGTCGGCGGCGGCGAAGGCCGGTTTCTCATGGCTGTCGGTGCAAGGCACGCGAACCTTGAGCTGTCATTGTTTGATCTTCCCCCGGTCGCCGAGCGGGCAAGGCAGCATTTTTCGAGCACGGATCTGGCAGGCAGAGTGACGATCCACGCCGGCAGCTTCTTGACCGATGCCCTGCCGGGCGGGTTCGATCTGATCACGCTCAACCGGATCTGTTTCGATCACTGCGACGCGGCGGTTTTGACTTTGCTCAAAGCGATTAAGGCTGCACTTGCTGACAACGGAACCCTGCTGATCGCCGAACCGATCAGCGGATCGGCCGATTTAGCTGCAATCACAGACGCCTACTATGGCTTCTATCTGATGAGCATGGGTGGCGGCACAACGCGATCACTAGAAGATTTTCGCGCGCTCGGCGCACGCGCTGGTTTCTCTCGCGCTGCACAAATTCGCACGCGCAGACCGTTGCTCACCGGTTTGATCGCACTTCATCCATAAACGTGGCCGAAAATTTGTGCTTTTGTCTTGACACTATCGTTTGTCAAGCTAGGCTTACACTCTACGAGCCTGATAAGTCCGCATGATGCTTCAGCACCGCGCGCGCTTTTTTCGCCCCCAAGTGAGCCCGATGCACGCAACAGCAGTCATCTTCGAGCGGCCGGAAACCCTGACAGTGGGTTCGCTTTCGCTCGACCAGCCGAAGGCCGGTGACGTCGTCGTAGATATTGCCTGGAGCGGCATCAGCACCGGCACGGAAAAGCTACTCTGGACCGGCAGGATGCCAGCCTTCCCCGGCATGGGCTATCCGCTCGTGCCGGGCTACGAATCGGTCGGCGAAATTGTCGAGGCGGATGCCGCCAGCGGCTTCAAGCCAGGTGATAGCGTGTTCGTTCCCGGCGCCAAGTGCTTTGGCGATGTCCGCGGTCTGTTCGGTGGTGCTGCGTCGCGGCTTGTCGTGCCGGCATCGCGCGCCCACCGGGTTGATAAGGGCCTCGGCGAACGCGCCGTTCTGTTGGCACTTGCGGCCACCGCATACCACGCACTCGCGGCAACCGATGCCCGCTCACCCGACCTGATTGTCGGACATGGTGTGCTTGGCCGGCTGCTGGCGCGATTGGCATTGATCCGCGGCGAGACCGCACCGGTCGTGTGGGAAACCAATCCGGTTCGCGCGAGTGGCGCTGACGGCTATTCGGTCGTCGATCCGTCGGCTGACCCGCGGCGCGACTATCGCAGCATCTATGACGTCTCTGGCGACAGCAAGCTGCTTGATCAGTTGATCGCCCGGCTTGCGCCCGGCGGCGAAGTGGTCCTCGCCGGCTTCTATAGCGAACCTCTGTCCTTCTCCTTCCCGCCCGCCTTCATGCGCGAAGCCCGCTTGCGCGTCGCCGCCGAATGGCAACCGGGCGACCTTCATGCTGTGCGCTCCTTGATCGAAAGTGGCGCACTTTCACTCGACGGGCTTATCACCCATCGCTCCGAAATCGGCAACGCGGCCAGTGCCTACACGACAGCCTTCAATGACCCTTCCTGCCTGAAAATGATCCTCGATTGGAGTTCAACCTCATGACGTCTTGCGCCAGCAGTGCAGTGGCTAGTGCTCCCGTCGCCAGCGCAAAATCGCGAAGCATGACCGACTTCTTGCGGTCTGAAGCGTCCATCGAGCCCGATGCACCACCGGCGCTTGGCAGCGAGAAGAAAGAAACCCAGATCATCGCCATCTACGGCAAAGGCGGATCGGGCAAGAGCTTCGCACTCGCCAATCTCTCCTACATGATGGCGCAGCAGGGCAAGCGCGTCCTCCTGATCGGCTGTGATCCCAAGAGCGATACGACATCGTTGCTATTCGGCGGACGCGCGACGCCGACCATCATCGAAACGTCGGCACGCAAGAAGCTCGCCGGCGAAGAAGTCAAGATTTCCGACGTCTGCTTCAAGCGTGACGGCGTCTTCGCCATGGAACTCGGCGGACCGGAAGTTGGCCGCGGCTGCGGCGGACGCGGCATCATCCACGGCTTCGAATTGCTGGAAAAATTCGGCTTCCACGATTGGGGCTTCGATTACGTCTTGCTCGACTTCCTCGGCGACGTCGTGTGCGGCGGCTTCGGCCTGCCGATCGCCCGCGATATGTGCCAGAAAGTAATCGTGGTCGGCTCCAACGACCTGCAATCGCTCTATGTCGCCAACAATGTCTGCTCTGCGGTTGAATACTTCCGCAAACTCGGCGGCAACGTCGGCGTCGCCGGCATGGTGATCAATAAAGACGACGGCACTGGTGAAGCACAAGCCTTCGCAGCCGCCGCCGGCATTCCGGTGCTCGCGGCCATTCCGGCACACGAAGACATCCGCCGCAAGAGCGCCAACTACGAAATCATCGGCAGGCCAGGCGGCCAATGGGCTTCGATCTTCGAGGAACTAGCTGGCAATGTCGCAACAGCTCCGCCAGTCCGTCCGACGCCGCTGTCGCAGGACAAGCTGTTGGGCCTGTTTGCGAGTGACATTGTCGGCCGCAACGTCGTGCTGGAGCCGGCAAGCTACGAAGACATGTGTGGCGGAACGATCGTCGAGCGGCCGTCGCTTGAAGTCATCTATGACGCGGTTTGAGCAAGGGGACTGAGGGGGCGATGAGCGCACTCGACACCAAGCCTGCGGATGGGACTTCGGCGAGCACCGAAGTTGTCTACGAGTCCGTGACGCCGGTCTCATCGAACGTTGCCACGAGTGGAAACCAGACCCACGACGGCAGCGGAGTGAGCCAAGTCCCGCCTGCCGTAGCGACTGGGACCCCAGCGGCCACAACTGCGGTGGCAAACAGCGACGGTCTTGGATGCCACGCTGGCAAGGCGGAGCTGCAAAAAGCCGCCAAAGCAGCCGGCAAGAGCGCGATCCTTGATCAGTATGCCAAAGACTACCCCGCCGGGCCGCACGATCAGCCGCAGAGCATGTGCCCGGCTTTCGGCTCGCTGCGAGTCGGCCTCAGAATGCGGCGCACGGCGACGGTTCTTTCCGGCTCGGCGTGTTGCGTCTATGGCCTGACGTTCACATCGCATTTCTATGGCGCGCGCCGCACCGTCGGCTACGTGCCGTTCAATTCCGAAACGCTGGTCACCGGCAAGCTGTTCGAAGACATCCGTGAAGCGGTCTTCAAACTCGCCGATCCCGAAAACTATGACACGATTATCGTCACCAACTTGTGTGTGCCAACCGCCTCGGGCGTGCCACTCCAGCTGCTGCCCAAAGAAATCAACGGCGTTCGTATCATCGGCATCGACGTTCCGGGCTTTGGCGTGCCAACCCACGCCGAAGCCAAGGATGTGCTTGCCAGCGCCATGCTCAGGTATGCGCGCGGCGAAGCCCAAAACGGACCCGTTCAAGCGCCGCGTGCCGGCCGCAGTTCAAAGCCTACCGTCACACTTCTCGGCGAGATGTTCCCGGCAGATCCGGTCGGCATCGGCATGCTGCTTGAGCCGCTCGGCCTTACGGCCGGCCCAGAGGTGCCGACACGGGAATGGCGCGAACTCTACCGCGCGCTCGATTGCGCCGCCGTCGCCGCCAGTCATCCGTTATACACCGCATCGATCCGCGAATTCGAAACGGCGGGCCGGACCGTCGTTGGGTCTGCTCCAGTGGGCCATGATGGTACGGCCGCC
>JANORU010000463.1:0-2164 GCA_031415475.1 Hyphomicrobium sp. | reverse complement strand
GGACTCTTTGGACGAGCGCCGCGAGGCGCTGTCGGATCGCATCCGGGTTGCCAAAGTCAAAACAACTAGTTCCAAGCCGGATGAGGCATCTGCGTATCAATTGACCGTCACACATCGTGACGCGGAAACGGCGAAAAAGACCCACGATGCACTCTTAGTAGCGTGGCGGAAATCTACAGTTCCGTTGGCTGAGACCCGCGCCAGAATTGAACAGAAAATTGGCAACACACAAATTGAGTTGGTAGCGGTCAACAAATCCATCGAACGCTTGGAAAGTGAACTTCTGGCTGGCCGGCCGGTGGAGCCGCTGGCGATGCTCTACGATCAAAGACTGAAATTCCGGATCTTGATCAACAATATGTTGGATCAGTTGAATGGCGCCGATTCCGATGTCGTCGTCAGCGAACCGACGTTGCCCGACCGCAGTACAGGGGTGCCAACCCTTTTAATTGTTGCGCTTGCGGCGATCGCGGCCTTTCTACTAGCGGCGGCATGGGCGTTGCTGCGCACCGCCGTCAAGCACAGCGGCAGTCCGGGCCCGCAGTCTAGCTGAGGGTGCTGCCCGGCCAATGCTATTTGGCCCGGTTGCCATGCCAATTGACTTCGAGTTATCAAACGGCCGTCGCTTGGATGGGGAATGAGCCAGCCGGAAAGTCAACCGGTAGCGGGGGCCTGCCCGCACGCGTGACCAGTTCCGCATTCACTGTTTAAGTTAGCGTTTGCCGCTCGGGGGAAGGTCGGTTCGATGGCGAGCAGTGAACAAAATGCGGTGCTGCCAAATAAGTCCCGTGCCTACACGGTCGCAGAGTGGGCTGTCATTGCCGTATTTTCCTTGGCAGGGCTCGCCGGAGTTAGCCTAGCGTTCCAGCTCCTGGCGCCGACCCACTATGACACCGGCATCGATCACGTGAGCCAGAAACTCACCACCGTCGCCGAGGCGACGCGCGACGCTGATATCGTTTTCATTGGCACCAGCGTCGTCTATCGAAACGTCGATACCAAGGCTCTGAACGAGGAGTCGGCGCGCCGGAATTGCGGGTTGAAGTTCCACAATCTTGGCCTGCCGGCGATGACCGCCGCCGAATTCCAACTGTTGCTGGAAGAGATCGGCAAAACCAAACCGCAGCGGTCGCGCCCGCTGCAAGTCTATTACCACCCCATTCTATATTATGGCATGACGAATATTCGCTCTAGGCGCACCAAGTATGCGAACAGGCTTGGTACGCTGGACATATCTTGGAAGAGTGTTTGGGCCGAAGGTACAGCCGCAAGAATTGTTTCGAACATGGACCATGAGTCGAACAGTTGGCCGGCGCTTATGGCGTTCGCGCGCTCGTGGGTCATGTCCGTATTTCGCAAAGGCGATCTAGGCAGAATTATTTTTGATCGCCCTACGAAGTTCTCGAGCCTCATTGCGGAATATTTGAAATCGCATGACGGCTTCATGCCGCTCGTCGACGACCCTGACGAAGCCGTCGCCAAGTTTGGCCGCCGGACAGAGTTCCGGCAGAAGAACGTTCAAAAGTTTAAACAGGAAACTTCGGACGCGGTGGCAAGAATCCGCCAGCGTAATGGCGTAAAGTCTTTGACGGAAGACGACCTGACATACCATCGCGCCCTTATCGGCGCGGTCCAAAAAAATGCCGATCGCGTCAGCGTTTTTTTTCCGCCGCTGGTAACGGTTAACCCAACCCTCGTCGATTTCTACCGGCAGTCGCTTGGCGAAAATGAAATCCTCGATATCAATTTTATGGAGTATCCAGAGTTTGGCGATCCAAGTCTCTGGTACGACGGCGCTCACCTCGACAAACCAGGCATCGCAAAACTAACCGGCCGCCTTATCGAACACTTCTGCAGAAAGTAGCGGCCGATGTTGTTTGCCTCTGGCACCTTCCTGGTGTTCTACCTGATTGTCGGTTCCGCATATTGGCTCTTGCGCAAGAACGAGTGGCGCAAATGGCTGTTGTTGGTTGCCAGTTATTACTTCTACGCGGCCTGGGATTGGCGGTTTCTGGGGCTGATCTTCTATTCGACCGTGCTCGATTTCTGGCTCGGCCGGTTGATGGATGCGGAGCAGGACGACGCAAAACGGCGAAGGCTTTTGACGGTCTCTCTTGTATCGAATCTCGGTGTTCTCTTCGTCTTCAAGTACTTCAATTTCTTT
>JANORU010000462.1:0-2590 GCA_031415475.1 Hyphomicrobium sp. | reverse complement strand
CCGGTCCTTCAACCTGTGCTTTTCATCGAACGGCCGGATCATGGCCGCCACATGATCGACCATGGCGCGATAGCTGGCCGGCGTCACCGTTCGGCCGCCGAATTTTTCGGCCAGCGTCACGACGCCAACCGGCAGCGATGTCCACATCGCCTTGTCGGGATTTCTAAGCATGCCATTGACGATCGCCGACGGATCAGAACCCTGTTCGCCGGACAAGGCGCGCACATCAAGCCAAATCAGTTCGGATGATCCGCCGCCGATATCGAAGACGAGAACATAATCGGCGCGGGTATCGATCAATGTCACGCAGCCCGACACGGCTAGAACCGCCTCATCAGCCGGTTTCAGGATCTCGAGGGCAAGGCCGGTCTCAGCATGGACGCGGTCGAGAAAGTCGCGGCCGTTGGAGGCCGCCCGGCAGGCTTCTGTCGCGACGAGCCGGGAACGCCGGACAGAAGCGCGATTGAGCTTGCCGGCACAAACCTTGAGGGCCTCGATCGTCCGCGACATGGCCGGATCAGACAGCTTGCCGGACTGCGATACCCCTTCGCCGAGACGGATAATGCGGGAAAAGGCGTCGACCACCCGGAAGCCGCGGCGCGAGGGCCGCGCCAACAGGAGGCGGCAGTTGTTGGTCCCAAGATCGAGGGCACCGTAGACTTCGCCGCGCCGGTCTATTGGTTCGAATGCCACGCGAAGGCCGGGCGAACCGGGCTCGGCACGCGGCGCACGGGGCTCGGCGGGATCGTGTCCCGAATCGTCGGATCGTCCCGTCACGGTCGGTCCCCAGTGCCTGGATCCAGAGGGTAGGAGTGCGGCGTGCACTCAATTCCCTCTTCCCGTCAGGCGTCTTCTGGCTGCAAGTTGGCAACGAGTGTAACAGGAGTTCGCGGGCCGTAAAGGTTCATTCGCCGCCTGGAACGTGCTGGGAATTTCATGCCTTTAAAACGCGCCGGCAGGGTTCTTTCCATTCTTATTGTGGGGTTAGCCCCCTTTGCAGCCGCCGCCCAGTCGCCAATCGGCGATAAACTCGTCAAGGCCTACCCGGCAGCAAACTTGCGTGCCGACGGCCGCGACCTGGTCTTCGGCGATGGCGCGCGAATGCCGGTTGATGACGGCAAGGGCGAAAAGCCGTTCGAGCGCTGGCTGAGTGATCCCGATATCGCGGACATGTTCGCCATCGCTTATCCAGCTGGCGATCTCGCGGCACCGCCAGCGAAAGACGCCGATCCCGGCCGGGCGCGCAACGCGGCTCTGTTCGACAAGATGTACGGCGACTGCCGTAAGGGCGAAGTGCAGACGCACCTCGTCGACGTTATCTGGTTGCCGAAAAAATCGGGCCGCCGCCTCAAGGTCACGCGCATCAACGGCGTGGCGGACAAGCTCGCCGCCGTCTCAGCCGAACTCGATGCCTTGCCGGCATCGTTCGATAAATACCTGAAACCCGCGGCGGGCGCCTTCAATTGCCGCGTCATCGCCGGAACGGATCGCGTATCCGCCCATGGCCACGGCATCGCTGTCGACATCGCAACCCGTCATGCTCACTATTGGCGGTGGAGCAATCCCTCAAACGGCGGCGCTCTCGCCTACAAGAATGAGATCCCGATGGAGATGGTGCGCATCTTCGAGAAGCACGGCTTCATCTGGGGCGGGAAATGGTATCACTTCGATACCATGCACTTCGAGTACCGGCCCGAGCTGC
Organism: Hyphomicrobium sp.; assembly: GCA_031415475.1. Lineage (GTDB taxonomy): Bacteria > Pseudomonadota > Alphaproteobacteria > Rhizobiales > Hyphomicrobiaceae > JAGVSR01. The sequence goes on along the minus strand of JANORU010000462.1, from coordinate 888 downwards.
TGCCTTAGGTCCACACGAGCTCAGTCCACCATCGCCAAAAATTCCTGGCGCGTAATGGCGTTGTCGCGGAAGATGCCGAGCATCCGGCTGGTGACGAGATCGGTGCCGGGCTTCATCACGCCACGTGTGGTCATGCAGTGGTGTTCAGCCTTGATGACGACAGCGACGCCCTGAGGCTGCAGTACGCCTTCAATCGTGTTGGCAATCTGAGCCGTCATCTTTTCCTGGATCTGCAGGCGCTTGGCGTAGCACTCGACGACCCGCGCCAGCTTGGAGATGCCGACCACCCGGCCCTTGGGAATGTATCCGACCCAGGCATGGCCGATAATCGGCGCCATGTGATGCTCGCAATGGCTCTCGAACCGGATGCCGCGCAGCACGATCATTTCGTCATAGCCCTCGATCTCCTCGAAGGTCTTCTGCAGGATATCTTCCGGATCAATATGGTAGCCGTGGAAGTATTCGTCATAGGCCTTGACGACGCGCGAGGGCGTTTCGATGAGCCCGTCACGCGCCGGATCTTCTCCGGCCCAGCGCAAGAGCGTGCGCACGGCCGCTTCCGCCTCCACGCGGGACGGACGAACGGGCGTCGCAGAGGCGACCGAAGGGGACTTGCTGGTCTTGCTTTTCATAACGGCTCGGGAAAGCTCCATCGCGGACCTCATGTGGCTATGAAGGTCATAACGTCGGCGGGCGGACAGCGGATCGGCGATCTTGAGCGGCTCTCTGTCGCGTCCATGACGCTGATTGGGAAACCCGCCTTTCGCGGCATCGCGGGTCTATCATAGTGTTCTTTTTAAGCGGAACAGAAACCCTCGGAAAGGGTTGAAATTGGGTAGGCGCCCCCCCAAGGTTGCCGATAATGCCCTTGCGGCCCTAGACGGCCCA
>JANORU010000461.1:0-2109 GCA_031415475.1 Hyphomicrobium sp. | reverse complement strand
CATTCGCTGAAGCCGATATAGCGCGTCTTGCCGGATTGCACGGCCCGCGTCAGTGCGGCAAGAGTTTCCTCAAGCGGCGTGTCCTTGTCGTAGCGGTGGCATTGATAAAGATCGACGCAATCGGTCTTGAGCCGCTTCAGCGACGCGTCGAGCTGCTTTTCGATTTGCGCGGCCGACAGCCCGCGGTCCGTGTCGGTCATCGGAAAATAGAGCTTGGTCGCCAGCACGTAGGAGGAGCGATCACGCTTGGCGAGGGCGTCGCCGAGCAGGTCTTCGGCCGCCCCCCGGCCATAGATGTTGGCGGTGTCGATGAAGTTGATACCGGCGTCGAAGGCGCGGTCGATGCAGGCGATGGCCCGCTCTTTCTCGACGCCGCCCGAGTACGTCAGCCACGATCCCAAAGAAATCTCCGAAACTTCGAGATCGCTCGAGCCAAGTTTGCGCCGTTTCATGTGGGCTCCTTGCTGTGACCGCGCCGGGTCAGTCCTGCGCGAGGCATTCCATCAGTATTTCCAGCGCCCCGTCGAGTGCCATTGTCCACGTGAGCGGGTGCTTGGCCGACGGTGCGCCCGCCTCCGTGATCGTCTCCGGCAGGTGGATGAACCCGGCTCTCTTCGGTACACCGTGCGCGGCGGCGTGGGTCAAAGAATGGAACAGCAGCGCATTGCACAGATAGCGGCCGGCATCGTTTGAGAGCGTCGCCGGATACCCGGCTTTGACGAGGCGCTTGGCGATGCGCGCGGCCGGCAGCGTTACGCGGCGGCTTCGCGGCCCACCAGGATCGAGGTCTGGCCCAATTGCCGTTTCGCCAGCGGTATCGGGTGCGCCGATTGCGTCATTGGCGGCAAGCGTCTCGATGACAAAGCCGCGGGCGCGATGCGACACGCCAAAGTGCAGGGCAACGTCGGGCCGACGCCGCGCGACCAGCTTTTCAAGCCGCCGGGGTGCCGCCCGCCATTCGACCGGCAACACGGCAGTGTGCACACGAACGCCGGGAAACTGCTTGCGCGCCGCGCGAGCAAGCCGGCGCACGAGTTCGCCGGACGCATTCGTCTCAACACCAGGAAACGGGCCGAAGCCCGTGAGCAAAACGGTGCGCTTAGGGTTCGTCATTCGCACCAGACGATCAGACGCCGCTCCGCCCGTCAACAGCAGCTGGCGGCGGTAGTCGCGTCGTTGGCGATCGTAAACGGTACCGGCGTACCGCAGCCTGTGAAAATGCCGTAGTGGTTCGAGAAATCGCCGATGAAGTCGAAGTACGGCGCAAACCGTGTTTCCGCCAGCATCCGCCAGGTGTTGCCGCACACCGGGAATACTTTGCCCTTTTCAATGAAATGGTGATCGTCGAGCACGAACACATCGGGTTCTTCGCCGATGCCGCCTTTGTAGATCACGGCCTGGCCGTAGTCCTCGCACGACTGGTCGAAGTGCTCGATCTTGAACAGACGGTAGGTCGCCGAATAGAACTTGGCCGGACCGAGTTTGGCGCGCAGTACGGCGTCCGTCACCTCGATCGGGCGGCTGGTGACGAGACGCGGATCGCGAAACCCGTTGGCCTTTGCGATCTCGAGAAAATCGTTCCAGTAGAGCGCGCCCGACAGGCATTCGCCGTACAGTTCCGGGTCATGAGTCAGCGCCTTGGGGAGACGCCGGTCGGCATAAACATCGGAGAAGTACAGTTCGCCGCCGGCCTTCAGCAGTTTATGCGCGCCGCGAAACACGGCCGGCTTGTCGACCGACAGATTGATCACGCAATTGGAAACGATGACATCAAAGCTCTGCGGCGTCAGACCGAGGGTATCGAGCTCTTCCAGATAGCCTAGCACAAAGCGCACGGTCGGCCGCTTGTAGCCGAACCGCTGCATATGCCAGTCGATGTGGGTGCGAGCGGTTGTGAGCTGCTCGTCCGTCATGTCGACGCCGACAACAGCGCCGTCAGGGCCGGCCAGCTGGGCGAGAATATAAGCATCGTGGCCCGAGCCGGACCCAAGATCGAGAATGCGTTTGCCTGCGAGTGCGGTAGGCGCGACCAGCCCGCAGCCATAGTATTTCTCGGCGACATCCGGGTGAACGTTGGCGGCCAGTGCGCGAATATGAGCCGGAACGCTG
>JANORU010000460.1:0-1696 GCA_031415475.1 Hyphomicrobium sp. | reverse complement strand
GCGCTGGCGGCCGGCGGCGCGACGGCCGAAGCCTATGCGCTCTACGACAAGGATCTAAGCATTCAGAAGGGACTTTCTGCGTCCGACCTGGATCGATTGGATTGGCAGCGGGAATTTGTGACGGCCACCGACCGCGTCGGGAATGCAAAACTCGCCCAGAAATTGCCGGTGGAGGCATTGGCCGTCTACCGCGAAGGGTTCGAAGTTGCGGCCAAGCTCGCCCGAAAGCATCCCGACCGGCCAGAGATGAAGCATCAATTGGCGATCTGCCATCGTAAAATCGGCGATGCCCTGCGGGCGGGCGGTCAGCATGGCGAAGCGCTTGAGTCCTACCGGGCTAGTCTTGCAATCCGCAAGTCGATCGCGCCGGCGTCCGCGACCGCAGAGACCTGGCAGGAAGCCATTGCGCAGGATTACTTGGCGACAAGCGACATGCTCGTCGAGCTGGGCCGCTATGGCGAAGCTCTCGATGTTGCTGAGGAGCGTGTCCGGTCTTTCGAAGCGATCGATCCAGTGCCATCGGATAAGTCTTCGGCTCTGGGCCGGGCTCTTGGCAATCTCGCTTGGTATGCAATCCTCGCGGGGCGTACCGATAGAGCGCGCGACGCATCGCAAACGGCAGACCGGCTGCTGCCCGGACAGATGTGGATCAAACTCAATCAGGTACATGCCCTGATGTTCTCGGGCCAAGGTGACATGGCTCGCCAAGAGTATGCAAAATACAAGGGATATAAATACTCGCGAACGATGGCGTGGCAGGACGCCGTTCGCAACGATTTTGCAAGTTTGCGGAAGGCAGGACGTTTGCATCCATTGATGGATGAGGTGGAGACGCGCCTCAACCAGTGATCTTTTTTAGGAATTTTCGAAGCGAGAGTGTGACCGGGTAAGGAGAGTTAGAGATGATCGCATTCGCCAGTTCCAAGGCGCTCGGTTATGTGCATATTCGTTTGCCACTTGTGATGCTTGCTCTTGCGCTGACCACCTCCCTGTCGCCGCGCGTGGAGGCGCGATTGCTTAGCGACGGGGCCGCTGAAGCGGCGGGCTCGGAACGTTCTAATATTGAAAATTATCAGATGGCGCAGGAGGCACTACCCGACGAGCGTGTTGACCCGGCCCCGGCCCCCCATCCAGCGCCGCCGGCCGACCGGAGTGAGCCAGACGATGGCGGGCAGGGCGACCTAAAGTTTCCGGTCGTTTTCAAGAGCCAGAATGTACTTCAGCAAACCGGCATCGTGATCAAGGACTACGGAAAATTCGAAGAATCTGTGCGGCACTTCCGGAACAAGTGCTATTTGCACTCCGACGACCAGCATGACGAAGGTGTCTACGACATTTCAGTCTCCGATGCGTTTCTATCAAAATTCAAGAAGCGCGGGTTTTCGCTGAACAGCCTGTGTCTCGCTCTCAACAGTGGTATTCGATTTGACCCGCAAACAGGTGTGCGACTGCCAACGTTCATTCTCGCCGACCCCGATCCCGAGAATGTCGACGAGACGACCAACGAAACCCCGTTCGATGTTCCCAATTGCTTCCGCAACGGCCATCCCTACTCTGACTGCGCGATGAAGTTCGACCCGATGACGGGCCGCGACATCGGCAACGCACGTCGTGAGCAATACGCCGAGGTCGGCCGGCTTATCGAAGCACAAGTTAAGGCACGGCAAAGACAAGGTCTGGGGTCAATCCGGTGCAG
>JANORU010000459.1:0-2566 GCA_031415475.1 Hyphomicrobium sp. | reverse complement strand
GTTGCGGTCGGAGAACGCATCGAGAGCGTGCTTCAGCAAGTGCCCGGCGCGGCGGATGTCAAAATCGAACAGGCAACAGGCCTTCCTGTCCTTACGATTACGCCGGACCGCGCCGCGATCTCGCGCTTCGGCTTAAATGTTGCCGACCTTCAGGCGACGGTAGAAGCGGCCCTCGGCGGCAAGGTCGTCGGCCAAGTGTATGAGGGCGACCGCCGGTTCGACATCGTTCTAAGGCTGCCGGAGGATGTGCGCACCGATCTTGACCGGCTTGGCCGTCTGCCAATCACGCTTCCTAACGGCGACAAGGAAGCTGGCAAAACTGGCTTATCGCGGACCGTCGCGGCACACGCGTCAGGCTATGTGCCGCTGAGCGAACTCGCGACCTTCGACATCGCACCCGGCCCGAACCAGATCAGTCGAGAGAACGGCAAGCGCCGAGTCGTCGTGACGGCCAACGTGCGCGGGCGCGATCTCGGGTCGTTCGTAGAGGACGTCCGTTCCCGCGTACGCAGCGAAGTCGTTGTTCCGGCTGGTTACTGGGTAGATTACGGCGGTACATTCGAGCAGTTGCTGTCTGCCAGCCGTCGCCTTCAGGTTGTTGTGCCCGTTGCGCTCGGGCTCATTCTAGTCTTGCTGATTGCCGCATTCGGCTCGCTGAAGGATGCCATTGTTGTCTTTAGCGGGGTTCCGTTGGCGTTGACGGGCGGTGTCTTGGCGCTTTGGCTGCGCGACATGCCGCTCTCGATCTCTGCCGCGGTCGGCTTCATTGCCTTGTCAGGCGTCGCTGTGCTGAATGGCCTGGTCATGCTGTCCTTCATCGCGCGGCTTCGCGAGGAGAAGGTCGAACTGGAGACCGCGATCGTTGACGGTGCGATGACGCGCCTGCGTCCGGTGCTCATGACGGCACTGGTTGCGAGCCTCGGGTTTGTACCGATGGCGCTGAATGTTGGGGCGGGCGCTGAGGTCCAGCGGCCGCTTGCAACTGTCGTCATCGGAGGCATCATATCATCGACCATACTGACGCTGTTCGTCCTTCCAGCGTTGTACCGCCTGATGCACAGCGCCACGCCTTTGGAGGCTAAATCGCCAGATCAACCCGCGGAGCAGGCAAGTCCGACATGATTGTGAGATCCGAAACACTTCAAGTTTGCAGGCGCTTCGAAAGCTCGATGGTGTGTCTAAGCAGGCGACGTTGGTTGCATGGACGATAGCTCTATTTTTCGCAGCGTCGGCGTATGACGCGGTTGCGCATGCGCTTCGGTGGCGAACCGGAGAGTCCCGCATGAAAGGCTTCGGGTCTTGCGCCAAGGGGCCGTGCATGAAGCGTTACGATTTCAGTGAGAGCAAACCGCATCGCCACGTTAGCCCGGGCAAGTGTGGCGTTGTCGATATGCGCGGCGATCCTTTGACCGCGACTGAAGCGTGTCTGCAAGCCCGACGGTATCGATGATCTAGGTTTTACGAAACTCGCACAGAATTCACCGTAGCAAACAACATGGGCTCTAGAAATGATTTCGCGCTCCCGCCGCGTGACCGCTCTGGCAGTCCTAGCATTGGTTTGCTTCGAGCCGATACCAATCGCCCGGTCTGAAAGTCCAATCAATGCGGTCACGCCGGACAGCTCGTTTGTCTCGGGATTGGTTGATCTTGCGAGGCAAAGCTGCCTTGAACGAGGTGATAAGTCAGCGGATTTGTCGTCCTTCGCCAAGGGCCGCAATTGGACCCCCGCATCGGATCAGGAGCTATCGAGGCACGGCAATGAGTTCACGCGAATGCTGGGCGGCTGGCTGTTCTCCGATAGCCGGACCAGCTACGCGATACTCCAATCCGTGATGGACGGACCACGCATCCATGTGTGCTCGATAACGACGAAGCTGCAAGACGGCGATTTCGCAAAGTTCAAACAAGAGTTTGAGACAAAATTTGCCGTGACCGCGGATGATACTAGCGAGCGCCCCGACGGCGCCAAGTATCGCTATTGGATTACGCGACAGGACAAAACGTCGGTGAGAGTATCAGTGGTTTCGACACCAGCGCAGTCGCTTTTGACGATCCGGATGATCCACGGGGATAAACTGCCGCCTGATGTCTATAACCACGATCTAATAGCTTATCGTTGTTCGCGCTCCGATGATCGCCGCATCTCCAAGTGGCTTTGTGCCGCTCTCATCCGGGACGTTGCCGCCCGGGCGCCACACGTACTGGAAATCCGGCTGGAACGTCCAACCGGGAACAATTTCAGCGATGTAATTGGCTTCCATCAGGATCTCATCGTTGCGTATCGGGGTGTTGGTTCCGAACGAAACTGTATCTCGATCGAGATCGCTCGCCCGGTCCGAGATGCCGGCAATGGCCGCGGCCACGCCAATCGTATCTTTGGGTCGACCCGGCACGAAGCCAGCGAAAACCAAACCGCCGTCGACGTAGTAGTCCACCAGGTTGCGTTTGCTCGGAGCGCCCATCACGCGCGCAAACGCCAAAACCGTTTCGCTGCCATCCGCACTGGCAAAAATCTGTTGATCGATGATGGCATAGAAGCCGTAGTTGCCATCATAGCGCCGCGCGA
>JANORU010000458.1:0-10231 GCA_031415475.1 Hyphomicrobium sp. | reverse complement strand
CGTTCTTCAAATCCCTCGGCAGCGGCCGTAACGGCGGCTTTCAAGTTGTTCCTGGCCTTGCCTACCAGGGCCTGTTCGCCGTGTTTGAGGATGACGCGAGCGCCGACGCCTTCGTCGCGACCTCGCCACTGCTCGCCGCCTACCGGAACAACGGCGACGAAGTTTTCCTGACGAAACTTCGCGCCTATTCCAGCCGCGGAAGGTGGTCTGGGGTCACTCCCTTTGAAATCACAGCACAAGAACCCGCCAGCGGGGCCATTGCATCGCTGACCAGAGCTTCGATCAGGCCAGCGAAGGCCCTCCGCTTCTGGCGGCACGCGGCTCCATCACAAACCGATCTCGACAAGGCCGAGGGGTGCCTGCTCGCCGTCGGGCTTGGCGAAGCGCCGGTGTTCCGGCAGGCAACCTTCACAATCTGGCAAGATCAGGCGGCGTTGGACCGTTACGCACGAACCGGTGCGCATCTCGCGGCTATTCGCGCCGCGCGCGCAGAGCGGTATTTTTCTGAGGATCTTTTCACAAAGTTCGTGCCCTACGCCATGAGCGGCACCTGGAAAGGCCGCAGCTACGTGGACGAGAGCACGTCAATCCCGGCCAATCGCTGACTGGACGGCGCGCGACACGACGGCGGAACTTGCAAACGGCAGCGGCAAGTAGATCGCACCCATGGCGCGGGCGAGCGTTTCGGCCTGCACCTGCGGCGACGGCGAAACGTCGATGAGGACAGCCTTGAACCCGCGCACCTTCAATGCCGTGGCCGATGCTATTGCATCTCTCTCGGCCGGGCCACGGCCACCCGTTCCATCGCGCGCGACATTCGCCTTGCCATCGGTCAGAAAAACGATGGCCGGATTGGGGCCTTTGCGGGCGATCGCCTCGGCGAGCAGAACGGCCGCGTCAATTCCGGCCGCGAGCGGCGTTCCGCCGCCGCCCGGTAACGCCGCCAGACAGCGCTTCGCCCGCACCAGGGATCGCGTCGGTGGAAGCAACACCTCGGCACCGCGGCCGCGAAACGCCAGCATCGCAACGCTATCGCGGCGCACATAGCACTCAGCAAGCAGTAACTCGACGGCACCCTTGGCTTCCGCCAAGCGATGCAATGCCGCCGATCCCGACGCATCGACGGCGAAAATGGTGGTTGTTTCGCTGCGCGCTTTGAAGCGGGCAACACGGAAATCGTCAGACCGGACAAGCACACGCGGCGTGCCGCCCGTCTTGCCCGCGTTCGATGACGCCTCACGACGGCGAAGCGTTTGCCAGGGTGCCGCCGCGCGCAGTGTTTCAACGACGTTGATGCGTTGACCGCGTCCGATCGGTCCCTTGCGAGCGCCGGTTGGGCGGCCGCGCAACTTGGCCGGCTTGGCGGCGCCGGACTTGCCGGACAAGCGCCGGTTCGTGAGAGCCTTCTGGCCGGCAACGAGCGCTGCAAGAACATCGGCTGGAATGGCCGCCTTGGCGGCCGCCAGCACGCGATCCTCCAGCGGACCATCACGCATTTCAGTGCTGTCGTTTGCCGGCTCTTCGAATTGTTGCTCGTCAGGCGGCGGGGGTGGATCGGCCTCCGGCTGTTGCGCATCCGGTTCCGCCGGTACGCGCGTCGCGCGCGACGACAGCACCAATCGCGCGACAATTTCAGCGTCACCGGCATCGACTGCATGGCGATCATCCAGCGCCGCCAGAACGCGGGCCGCGTCGAGGGCAAACAACGGCGCCCGCGCCGAGTCGATGCCGAGTGCGAGTGTCGCGCCAACCAGAGCATCGACGATGCTGTCCGGCACGTTTACTGTACGCCACCGCTCGCGCGCACTGTCGAGAGCCGTACCCGCCCATAATGAATGGTTGTGCGGCCCGGCCGCCAAACCCTCTAGATCGATGTAAAACGCTGCCCGATCGGCGAGCACGGGTGAAACGTGCTCATCCGGTTCGGTGCCCTCATCGAGAGCAATCATTCCAAATTCGGCCGGTGGCCGCGCGGTAAAGCCTTCGCGCTCCATCGCAACATCACGACGGTCAATCGCCCCGGTGATGTGCGCGGCGACCCGCGCCTCGAGCCGTTCTGCGCTTGGAATAATAACAACGCCGCCGTGGGCAAGCGCCAGAATTCCTGTTTCAAACACCGGCCGGCCGGACTTCAAGGTTGCCGCCAGATCGAGACCGCCGAGCAGACGATCATCCCCTACGTTGAGCGGTATCCGCCGTTGCGGCGCGTCTGGCGCGAGAAGTGAAAGCGCCAGCGCCATCCATTGATCGCGAACCGGACCCGACCGGGCGCGCACGACGACGCCACCAAGCCGGCTCGGCGCCACGGCGAACACAGCGGCCGCGAGCATCGCATCGCTCCACAGCGCACTCGCCTGGCTGCTCTCAGATGTCATCCTGTCCGTCGTCCGGCGAGATCGCCGAAGAACTCGGCCAGCGCGCGCTCGACGCGAACCGTCGATCCGGCGTCGTCGAGCGGATTTCTGCGCAAGCGATGCCGCAGCGCCATCGGCGCGACGCGGCGCAAATGCACATCAGTAATGGTTCGCGATCCTTCGAGGGCGGCCAGCGACCTCGCGGCGCGCAGCAACGTCAATTCTCCTCTCAGCCCGTCGGTGCCAAGCGTCAGGCACAACCGCGCGACGCGCTCGAGCAGCGCATCGGTGGTTTCCAGCGACGGCAAATGCTTTTTCGCAGTTGCGATCTGCTGGCCCAGTTCACGGTCGCGGCCGGCCCATTCGGCAACGAAACCGGCGGGATTGCGTTCAAACGCGTCGCGGTTGCGAACGATCTCGACCCTGGTCTTCAAATCTTGAGGCGTCTTGACCTCGACGGAAAGTCCGAACCGGTCAAGGAGCTGCGGCCGCAATTCGCCCTCTTCCGGATTGCCGCTGCCGATCAGCACGAACTTCGCCGGGTGACGAATGCTCAGACCTTCGCGCTCAACGACGTTCTCGCCCGAGGCGGCAACATCGAGCAGCAGATCGACCAAGTGATCTTCGAGCAGATTGACTTCGTCGATATAGAGAAATCCACGATGGGCGCGAGCCAGCAATCCCGGCTCGAATGATTTTTCGCCCTGGGTGAGCGCCCGTTCCAGATCGAGTGCTCCGACCACACGGTCTTCCGTGGCGCCGAGCGGCAAGTCGACCACCGGTACGGGAGTTCGAACAACCTTGGCCTTTCGGCTACCCGCCACAATACCGCAACACCCAGGTACGGCGCATCCGGCCTTGGGGTCACTGTGGTAGCGGCAGCCGTCGAGGGCGTCGATTTCCGGCAGCAACCCGGCGAGCGAGCGAACGGTTGTTGATTTGCCGGTGCCGCGGTCACCGAAGACAAGGACGCCGCCGACGGATTGATCAACGGCGGCAATCAGAAGCGCGATTTTCATCTCGTCCTGACCGACGATGGCCGAGAAAGGAAACAGGATCGGCATCGGCGCGGGGTCCTCGTCGTAAGGTCAGTAGAGATTGGCGGCGGCGCATGGCGGTGCCGGCAGGTCACCACCCTAATCTGCAACGGAAGCGACTTAAAGATTAAAGCGCATCGCGACAGGCGCAGACGGCTAAACGGCCAGCTCAGCAATGAGCGGCCGAGTGCCTTACGAAAGCAACCCCAAGGACGACCGATCTCTATCCGCGGGCAATCGCGTAATCGCGCAGAATACTTGCCTCGAGTTGTATTTCCTCGATCCGGTACTTCAGAATATCGCCGATACTAATGAGCCCGACGAGCGCTCCCTTCTCCATCACCGGCAGATGCCGGATGCGGCGCTGCGTCATCACCTTCGAAATGCCGGCAATCGAGTCATCAGGGGAGCAAGTGATGACCGACTTGGTCATCAGTTGGCGAACAGTCATGACGACAAGATTAGCGCCATGCTCGGCGAGACCTCGGGCGAGATCGCGTTCCGAGATGATGCCTTCAAGCCCGCCGCTCGGCCCGGTGACGACCATCGCACCGACCTTCTCACTCCTTAACTCTTCGGCAAGCGCCCTGAGGGTCACCTCACCGGAGATCGTCTTAACAACAGAACCTTTGGCTTCGAGAATATCGGAAACTTTCATGACTGCACCTCGATCCATCCCGCCCCAAACGTCGATCTGACCCGCGTGCAATCGCCCAAGTGCCGTTACCTACCGGGCCCGCTGGTCAGCCGTCAAATGGTGCGCAGGCTTCACTACGCCATCGAAAATTAGTTCCAAGATATCGCCAACAACAAACAATGCCGGTTCGCAGCCAGCGTCTGAGTTGTCGCCAGATTGGACCAGCAGTGCGGGAACACCGGCCGACACAGCATCGGCCAATCCCGAACGGCGGGAGTCGATCGCAAGGCAATTTGCGGCCGCTACTCCAAGTCCGGCGAGTACTTTAGAGTATAGGGAAACTTCCGGATCACCGCTAGAGCTTGGTTCCGCAGCGAAGATGGCGGCGACAGATTCTGGTGCTGCAGTGCCGAAGCAGCGCGCCACCAAGGCTTCCACCCAAGATTTCGGCATCGAAGAAATCAGCGCCAGTTTGAGATGCTCTTCTTGTGCGGCGATTGCCAGATCCCGCATACCCGGCCGCAGCTGAACCTTTCCGGCGGCAAACTGTTCAGCAAGCAGGGTTTGCTTGCGCCTGTGCATAATGCCGACAAGCTTATCGATGTCGGCCGGCTGGCGCGCGGCATCGACGAGCCGCGTTACGATCGTTTTAACGAGAGACCGGTCACTGCAATCTGCTCTCAACGACTGAAAAAAATCGCGGCCGCAGCGCCAGGAAAATCCAGCATCCTCGAGCGCCGTATTGAGCGCAAACCGATAGGCTTCGGCTGTGTCAGCAAAAGCTTCTTCAACCCGGACGATGAGAACTTGAAGCGGCACGGTCTGCAAGGCTCGCACTTAGACAGTTTGAATGAAATACGGCGGCAGGACGAGCGCACGTGGCGCCGCTCGGCACACCCGCAGACTGACGACAAAACCTGGACGCGCCAATGACTTTTGCAGTTGCGAAGTGATGGCCATCCGGCAATGACAATTCGAGACGAAGATCAACGCGGGACGGCAAGGCTCTTTCAAACTTAAGTCTCAGCATTGCAGAAACGCAATGAAACAAGGCCTTTTCTCGCCTGACCCCAGCGCCCGTGAACCGGTCCGGTTTAAACTTAAGCATCACGTTTCCGGACATCACGCGCGGCGTAACGCTCTGCGACCGACCGACGCGGAAGGTGCCGGCGAGGCGAGACGGTGCACTCAAGTTCCTTTACGCAGCCGAGTGACAAGTTCGATTGCATGACCGGCGCAGGCAGCCATGAGTGCGGCGGCAATCCACATCCACTCCACTCCGGTCAATGCCCCTCGCAACGCGAGCGCGAGACAAGCGCCTGAGAAAAGTCCGGGTGCCATATCCTTGAAGACCCGAAGGTCTCCTGTGCGCTTGCCGCCGAGCCAGAGCAACGCCGCCTCGATTGCCAAAATCAGCAGTATGAGATCGGCAACGCGGCCGGTCGCAAACAGTTCCCGCACGGCCAGCCCTCAGCGAGAGTCCTGCTTCGGTGCAACGAGTCCAAGAAGATGCGCCAGGTCCTTGAAGAAAATTTTGATGTGCGCCAGAGGATCGGCGCGCACCAGCTCCTTGTTCATATAGGACTGCCACGTCAGACGCTGGACATCCTTGTCGGCACACATGCTGACGAACCGTTCACGGCGCTTGTCGCTCGAGTACCAGAACTTCTGCATGACGCCGAGCACCAGGAACACTTTGCCATGGGCCTTCATGAAGCGCTTGCGCGCGGTTGCTAGCGACCGCGCGTTGCCGGTCGCGAGGTAACCTTCGATCGCATCGGCCGCAAGCCGGCCGCCGTACATCGCGTAGTAAAGTCCCTCTCCAGATGCCGGCGCCACCACTCCGGCGGCATCGCCGGCGAGAACGATGTCGCGGCCGTTGTCCCACTTTTTCAGCGGCTTCAGTGGGATAGGCGCGCCTTCGCGGCGCACTGTGGTGCTGCCTTCAAGGCCAGACGATTGCCGCAAGGTGCTCACTGCGGCCTTGAGCGAAAAGCCCTTGTTGGCACTGCCGACGCCGACGCTGGTCGTATCGCCGTGCGGAAACACCCAGGCGTAGAAATCCGGCGACAGCCCGCCTTGATAGTAAATATCGCAACGCTTGGCATCGAACTCCGCTTCGATATTTTTCGGAGACATAATGATTTCATGATAGGCGAACACATACGGCATCCGGTCGCCGCCACGAATGGTCTGGCGAGCCACTTGCGAAAGCGCTCCGTCTGCGCCGATCACCGACCGGGCACGCACCGAAACGCTATCGGATTGGCGGCGTGCCGTGCCGTCCTCCTTGCAGGAAAACGTCACGATGGCCGTGCCGTCGCTGTCTCTGGTGATGGTCTCGAAGGTTCCAGCGCGGCGTTCAGCACCTTGGGATCGCGCACGCTCGCGAAGCCATTCGTCGAACACATCGCGATCGACCATGCCGACGAAGCCACCATCGATCGGCATATCGACGATGCGTGACGTCGGCGAGAACATGCGCGCCGAATTGATCCTGGCGACCAGCAGGTGATCGGGAATGTCGAAATCTTTGATCAAGCGCGGGGGAATGGCGCCGCCACACGGCTTGATGCGGCCGGCCCGGTCGAGCAGCAGCACTTTGCGGCCGGCACTGGCAAGGTCAGCAGCGGCAGTCGCGCCTGATGGCCCTCCGCCGACGACCACAACGTCATAAGTTTCCATTGCAGCCATGTGCTAGCCTCCGCGAGACGGAAAATGGGCGGCCCTTGCGGGCAGATTTTCGAATTCGTTTGATGACGCTGAAATTCCGGACGGTTCGATCGCGCGCATCGCAAGCGCCGCGGCTGCCAGGAACATCATGGCTTCAACAGCAAAGACCGTGGTGTAGGACGCAGCCGGCGCTGTGCCCATCGCGTTTAAGAGATCAACACCGACCGAGCCGGCAAAGCCGCCCAATCCGAACGCCATCGCCTGAGCCGCGCCCCACAACCCCATGCGCACGCCTTCGCGCGATTTCCCGCCCGATCCGGCGAGCGACATCATCGACCCAATGGCTGCAACCGCGAACGCGCCATTGGCCGCCCCAAGCGCAAAGACGGTTTCCTTCAACGGCCAGCCTTGCCCTTCGATTCCAGCGAACACCAGACCGAGCAAGGTGACAGCCGAGGCGACGCATCCGGCGATCGTCCAGCTCTTCAAGGATCCGATGCCGAGTCCGGCGCTGCCTGCGACCGCCACCAGAACCATGCCGCAAAACACGCCCGCGTGCTGCACGCCCGCAAGCTTCGTCGATTGGCCGGGCGTCATGGCGAAGACAATGCCGGCAAACGGCTCAAGGATCAGATCCTGCATGCTGTAAGCGAGCATCGAAAGAAACACGAAAATTGTGAACCGGCGGGCCGACGGCTCCGACCACACTTGCGCAAGCGCATCCAGGAACGGCGGTTGTTCCCTGACGGGGAGTTCCGGTGCAGCGGGACGAGCGTCAAGCGGTGCGACGTTCGACGTCTCGATACCCCAAACGCCCAGCAGAGCGGCCGTAACGGCGACCAAGCTGACAGCGCTGGTCACGACGACAAGGCGCATTGGCGTAAAGGGATCGAGCACACTGCCGACGATAATGGTCGTGACGACGAAGCCGGCAATCATCATCAGCCAGACGATGGTCGCCGCTGCCCCGCGCCGTTCCGGAGCGACGCGCGTTGCCAGCAGGGCCAACAGATTTGTACCCGCAGAACCGACCCCTATGCCAATCAGCGTGAAGGCAAAAACACCAAGTGAGAATCCGGCCATAAAACTCGTCGCCATAAGCGCCGTCGCGACCGAGGCGAGGATGCCGCCAACAGCGAGCGTGACGATACCGCCAATGATCCACGGCGTGCGCCGGCCGGACACATCAGACCCATAGCCCCAGCGCGGACGCAGGACTTGCAGGCCGTAATGCAGCGCGACAAGCAGACCCGGCAGCATGGCGGGCAGTGCAAGCTCGACGACCATGACGCGGTTCATCGTCGAAGTTGTCAACACGACGACGGCGCCGAGCGCCGTTTGAACGAGCCCCAAACGAAAGATGCCGAACCAGCTGAGTGGAGCGCCTGTCACGTCAGCACCTCGAGAGCCGGGCGAACAGCAAACGCGCTGATCAACATGCCGAACACAAAGAGCGTCACGCCGGTTGCGTTGTACCAGGGTGCGAGACCGCGCGGATCGCGCAGCATCCGGACCATGAGTAACAATTGGGCAAATAGCAGAACTGCGATGGCAAGGGCCGGCAAAATGTTGCCCCAGGCGACAAGCAGGACCATGACAACGAACTGCGGAACCGCCATGACAATGCAGGCGACCCGGGCAGCGACTTCGGCACCCAGCTGGACCGGCAACGTTCGAATGCCCATCTGCCGATCGCCGTCAATCGACTTGAAGTCGTTGAGCGTCATGATGCCGTGAGCGCCGACGGAGTAGAGTGCGACAAGAGCCAGAATTTCGTTGCCCGGCAACGTGCCACCCATCACCAGCGCGCCGGTGAACCACGGCAGGCCTTCGTAGCAGGCCCCGCACGCAGCATTGCCGAACCAGCCATTCTGCTTGAGCCGGAGCGGCGGCGCGCTGTAGGCCCACGCGAGTGCCAGTCCCGTCACAGCGGCGGCAACACCCCAGACGCCGAGTACCGTCGAGACCAACATTGAGAGAGCCGTCCAGACCAGCGCGATGTAGAGCCCCATGCGTCCGGGAATTCGCCCCGAGGGGATTGGGCGGTTCGGCTCATTGATCGCGTCGACGTGACGATCAAACCAATCATTGGCCGCCTGGCTGGTGCCGCACACCAACGGTCCGGCCAGCAGCACACCGGCCACAACCATGCGCCAGTCGGCATTCGCGAAGGACACGCCGGATGAGACGATCCCACACCCGAATGCCCACATCGGCGCAAACCATGTGATCGGTTTCAGCAATTCAAGAACTGCTGAGGCGTCGGGTTTGGCAACGGTGACAGCGGGGTTCGACATGACGGCAGCGTATCGCTGCCCCCGACAAGTGTCAATTCAGGATGACATACAAATGCGTCAATTCTATTGGTTTTTTGAGCGCTTCGACCGGTCAATTGACGCCGTCGTTGTCGAGATCGCCAATCCCGTAGCGCCGCAACTTGGAATACAGGCCCTGCCGGCTTAGCCCCAACATTTCAGCCGCCGACGCGCGGTTGTCGCCGGTCAGCTCAAGGGCGGCTTCGATGCACAGTTTCTCAATCAAATCGGTCGATTCGCGCACCAAGTCCTTGAGGGAAACGCGGCCAACCAACTCGGTCAATTGCTCGACGGAGCGCGGCAACGGGCGATGACCGTTGGTGATCGTTTGCGCCCGGCGGCTGACATTGCGCACGGTAAGGCCGACCATCGGCTGCTCACCGCTCGACAATGATACCGCTGAAATTTCGACGTCTTCCGTCGACCCATACTCACCGCGTACTACGGTCGCAAAATTGCGTACGACACCGTGCTCTTTGACGTTATTGAGCAGCACATTGATATCGACCGTATGGCGGCCGATCCAGCGGTCGAGGCTCTCGCCCTTGAGCTGCTCCTCCGATGCTGTCTGCGTCAGTTCGATGAACGCTGCATTGGCCGAGACGATCCGGCGATCGAGACCGATAATAGCGAAGCCATCGGGAAGTTTCTCGACCAGATCGATCAATTGAGACCGGCCACGGCTTGTTGATTCAACCGCCCGTGACGACGCACTTGGCTCTAGGCGGACGAGGAAATGCGCAACCGAATCCTGCCGGAACAGCGAGGCCGACACGGCGAACTTGCTGCCCACCTCAACGACGGTCGCCGTCACATCTTCGGCGCGGCCAGATAGCCGGACCGCTGCCAAGTACTGCTCGACCGCCTTGACATCTTTTTCGGCAAAAAGCTCGGGGAACGAGCGGCCGACCATGCGCTTCGACGACCGGCTTAGAAGTTCGAGCGACACCGGATTGGCTTCGAGTACTTTCATGGTCCCGGCGTCGACGATCAGGACTGCCTCAGAGGCAACCTGGAAAAGCATCCGATAGCGGGATTCAGCATGGCGCAGCCGCAGGTATTCGCGCTCGATATTCTGTTGAGATTCAACCAAACGCTGCTGCAGGTTTGCGAGCGCGCGAAGATCACGGCCAACAGCAATAACGCGGCCGGTGTCACCAATTTTAATTGTGGTATAGCGCACGGGAACATCAGGCCCGTTCGACGAGGGATGAT
>JANORU010000457.1:0-5880 GCA_031415475.1 Hyphomicrobium sp. | reverse complement strand
CGTCTTTTGTTAACGTGGGCAATTGAACGGCGGCCGAAGTACATCCGGAAAGTAATAAGCCACCTATTGCGGCGAATGAAAATCGCCGCAGCAAATTACGCTGCAACATGACAAACTCCGAACTATAACGAATGCAATATATGCGCATTCACTACTCAGAATTGCAGCCTACGCTCTTTATCCTAATTTCGTCCACAATAGTTAATATAGAAAACGAATAAACTAAGTTGCATGTGTTATAGGCGCAACGATCTGTCAGGCAAACAAAGATCAATGATACCCCTCGCCCGGCTTGATCTTGCCGCGGAAGGTCCAATAGACGAACGCGGTGTAGCCGAGGATCACGGGTAGAAGCACGGCCGTGCCGTAGAGCATGAACATCTGTGACGACGGGTGGGCAGCGGCCTGCCAGACCGTCAGCGTCGGCGGCACGAGATACGGCAAGTTGGAGATCGCGAGGCCTGCAAATCCCAACAGAAACAGTGACACGCACGCCAGGAATGGCGACGTATCCTCACCGCGCTCGATGCCGCGCCAGGCTATGAACGAAGCGATCGCGGTCAGAATCGGGATCGGCGCGAGGTAGGCGAGGTTCGGCCACGTGAACCAGCGCTCCCAAATTCTGTCGAACGCGAACGGCGTCCACAGACTGACAATGCC
Source organism: Hyphomicrobium sp. (assembly GCA_031415475.1). Taxonomy (GTDB): domain Bacteria; phylum Pseudomonadota; class Alphaproteobacteria; order Rhizobiales; family Hyphomicrobiaceae; genus JAGVSR01. The sequence goes on along the minus strand of JANORU010000457.1, from coordinate 5,220 downwards.
CATCATGACAAGCACCACCGGCAGCAGGATGCGCGCGTGCTGGCGGGCAGCGACGGCCACCTCGCCTTCGGTCTTCATCATCAGCCACGTCGCACCGAGCAGCGCATAGCCGGCAACCGTGGCGCAGCCGATGAACAGCGGAAATGGTGTCAACCAGTCGAGCGATCCGCCAGCAAAGGCGCCGTTCTCAACTTTCAAGCCTTGCAGCAGCCCGCCGAGGATCACGCCCTGCATGAAGGCAGCGACGATCGATCCGCCCGAGAACGCCAGATCCCAGAAGGCGTGCTTCGGCTTGGCGACCCAGCGGAACTCGAACGCCACGCCGCGGAAGACGAGCGCCAGCAGCATGATCAGCATCGGCAGATAGAGCCCCGACATGATGATGCCGTAGGCGAGCGGAAAGGCGACGAACAAGCCGCCGCCGCCGAGGATCAGCCAGGTTTCGTTGCCGTCCCAAAAGGGTGCCACCGAATTCATCATCACGTCGCGATGGGTTTCCTCCTGGTCGAGTGGGAACAGAATGCCGATGCCGAGATCGAAGCCGTCGAGCACGACGTAGAGCGCGACGGCCGTGCCGAGCAGGCCGATCCAGACGACGGGGAGCCAGGTTGCTTCATCGGCAAACATTAGCGCGCTCCCTGAATGGCTTCGCGGGCGGCGTCTTCGGCGGCCGACAACGGCCGCGACGGCACGCCGGACGATGGCTTGTCAGCGGCGCCTGACGGGCCTTTTTCGATCAGCTTGTTGATGTAGTAGATGCCCATCGAGAACACTGCCGAATAGACCAGCACGAACAGGATGAGCGTCGTCAGCACCGCCAACGCCGAAACCGGTGAAATCGCGTCGGCGGTTTTGATGATGCCGGTCGCTAACCACGGCTGGCGGCCTTGTTCTGTCACCCACCAGCCGGCGAGAATGGCGACGAACCCGAGCGGCCAGGTGTACTGGGTGGGCCAGAGGTACCAGCGGGTCGAGAACAGCCGGCCACGCCACCACAGAAATGCGCCGATAAAGCCGAGCGCGATCAATCCCAATCCAATCCCGACCATGGCGCGGAAGGCGAAGAACACGTTGGGCACCGGCGGGCGGTCTTCGGCCTTGAAGTCTTTGAGGCCTTTGAAGCGGCCATTCCAATCATGGGTGATGATGTAGCTCGCGAGATTGGGAATCGATATCTCGTAGTCGTTGCGTTCCTCTTTCTGGTTCGGCCACGCGAACAGCACGAGTGCGGCGGGCTCGTTGCCGTTCCAATGGGCTTCCATCGCCGCCACCTTGGCCGGCTGGTACTCAGCGGTGTTGAGGCCGTGCAGGTCGCCGATCACCGCCTGTAAGGGCGCGAGACAGACAACCATGCCGAGCCCCATGCGCATCATTGTCTTGGCTTCGTCATGGAAGCGGTTTTGCAGCAGATAGCGCGCGCCGACCGACAGCACGACGATCGACGTTGTCAGATACGCGGCGGTGAACATATGCGCGAAGCGATACGGGAAACTCGGATTGAAGACGATCTGCCACCAGTCGACCGGGTAGGCGATGCCGTCGCGAATTTCATGGCCTGCCGGCGTCTGCATCCAACTGTTGGCGGCAAGAATCCAGAACGCCGACATCGACGTGCCGATGGCAACGAGAACGGCGGAGCTGATATGCAGGTTCGGCGACACCCGGTTCCAGCCAAACAGCATGATGCCGAGGAAGGACGCCTCGAGGAAAAAGGCGGTCAGCACTTCGTAGCCAAGCAGCGGCCCTAAGACGTTGCCGGTGACGGTCGAGAACTTCGCCCAGTTGGTGCCGATTTGATAGGAGAGCACAATGCCGGACACGACGCCCATGGCGAAGCTGACGGCGAAGATCTTGGTCCAGAAGCGGGCGAGGCGGTGAAATTTGTCCGCACCCGTCATGCGCCACATCACCAACAGCGTGGCGATGAACGCCGCCAGCCCAATGGTGAAACTGGGAAAAATGATGTGAAAGGAAATTGTGAAGGCGAACTGGATGCGGGCGAGCAGGGCGGCATCGAGGTCCATGGCTTTTTTCCCGCAGTTTCCGGTATTTGCCGTGTTCTACCACAGTCGCGGCCGGGACAGCAGGGCCACTGGCCGGGCGCGGTGCTTGCGCGCGTCGGGGAAATCTTGCTGGCGCCGCTCGCCAAGGTCGCCTAAGTAGCGAATTATTGCTTCGTTTGATGACCTAAGGGAGGAGATCCGAACCATGGGTTCACGTGCATTGACGACCATTCTTCTGGCGCTGGCGGCTGCGGTCCTGGCGTATGTGCTGCTCGGCTCGGGCGGCGACGCTCCGGCGCCCGTCGCACCAGAACCGGCCGCCGCTCCGTCGGCAGCACCAGCACCTGCCGAACCGGCCCCTGCCCCTGCTGCTCCGGCGCCTGCCGAACCGGCACCGGCTCCGGCCCCAGCCCCGGCAACTCCATAAGCCTTTCAATGGCTTAGGGTTCGTGTTGCAATGATGACCTCGATCGGGGGCGGAGCGTTTGCGCTCTGCCCCCGATTGCTTTTGGCCGACAATTTCTTAGCTATGCGATCGCTTTGTCCTCGCTTCGGCCACAATCCCAGCTAAATTAAACGTCGTTCAAAACGACGGCTCGAACGCTGAGGTGTTGGCCATGTGGTCCTATCGAAAACGGGTGACGCGCGATCTCGAACGCTGGCGTGAGGCCGGCTGGGTGAGCGCGGACGGCGCCAAATCGATCCTGTCCGATGTCGCCAAGGGCGGCGGCGGGCTTGGGCTACCGGCCGTACTGGCCGTGCTCGCTGCCGCCTTGATCGGTTTTGCGTTGATGAGCTTCGTCGCCGCCAACTGGCAGGCGATCCCGCGCATCGTCCGCTTCGGCATGCTGGTCGGTGTCATCTGGTCGGCCTATGCCGCCGCCGCTGCATTGATGAGCCGGGATCTCAAGGCGTTCGGCGATGCAGCTGTGGTGGTTGGATCGGCCGCGTTCGGCGCCGCCATCATGCTCGTCTCGCAAATGTACCACATCGACGGCAACCCGCCCGATGGCGTGCTGCTGTGGGCGGGTGGCGCTTTGTTGGCCGGCTGCCTGTTCCGCTCAAATCCGGCACTCGGCTTCGCCATGATCCTGGTTTCGTTCTGGGGCGCCATGGAAAGCGGGCAGCGCTTCGAAGTGTTCTGGCTATATCTGGCCGGCTGGGCCGTGGTGACGGCGGCAATTGTCTGGCAGCGCTGGGCGGGTGGCTTGCATCTCGCGGCGTTCGCATTGACCGCGTTCGTGGTCAGCCTCGGCTATCTGCTCGAGACCGGACTGCGCCATTCGATCGTGACGCTGATCGGTCTCGGCACGGCCGCCGCTGCCGTCACCATCGGGCGGACATTGCCGGAGTGGCGCGGTCTCGCTGGGCTTGTGTTGCCATATGCGCTGGTCACCGCTTTCGCCGGATTGTGTGCCATGCAGTTCATCGAGAACCCGCGGCTCGATGCCTTCATTATGCTGGCGGCGCTGGCCCTCGTTCTGACGTTGACGGCGATCTGGCTCGGCCTCTCGAGCGCTGATCGCGGGCTCTTGTGGCTCGGTTATCTCGGCTTCTCGTTCGAGGCCTTAGCGGTTTATTCGAAAACCGTCGGCACGCTGCTTGGCTCGTCGGTGTTCTTCCTGACGTCAGGCATCCTTCTCGCAGTCCTTGCCTATCTCGCCTATCGCCTGCATGCGCGCCAAGCGGACCTCCCGGAGGCTTTGTCATGACCAGCACCAGCACCAGCACAAAAAGCGGCCTCTCCAAGCGCACACTTCTACTTGCCGCGCTCATCGCGGCAGGCGTGCAGACCGCCGCCCTTGCCCACATGGTCTATGGTCGCGTCACGCTGCTCAAGACCGGCCGCGAAATCATCGCCGAGGTGATTCCGGTCGACCCACGCGATCTCTTCCGTGGCGACTATGTCATCCTGGGTTACAGCTTCACCGCGCAACCCGATCTCGATTTGCCACTGGGCTCGAAAACCGGTGACGTGGTCTATGCGACCCTCCACCGGCAAGAGGGTAACAAGTGGCTGACGACCGGCGTTGCCACCACCTATCCGGCGCAAACAGCGGCCGATGACATCGTGCTCAAGGGCCGCGTCGCTTACGCGTATCCCTCGCCCAAGCCCGGCATCCTGCAGGGCCGCTTGCGCTTTGGCATCGAGAGCTACTTCGTGCCCGAGGGCACCGGGCTCGACCTCGAAAAGCAGGTGCGCGAGCACAAGATCGAGGCCGTGCTGGCGGTCGGGCCGGATGGCGAAGCAGGTATCAAGGCGCTGATTGTCGACGGCCAACGCGCGGCGGAGGATCCGCTGCTATGATTGGGCGTAGGGTGGGTCAAGCCGGCCGCCATGGCAGCGGTTGGCATCTCGTGTGCCTTCCGGCGCGACCCACCATCCCGACAGCCGTGGGACGCGGGCGTCGTGAGCCGCCGCACACGTTCGATATCGCGCGAGCGCCCTTGACCCACCCTACTGGCGCCATCGGACGCCGGCTGCTAAGGGCACGCCCTGACATTCCCAAACTCCCGGAGCCCCGCTATGCAGATCGTCCGTCACGAAGCGACCGCCGTTTATTCCAAAGCCGTCGAAGCCAACGGCTTCGTGTTCACCGCCGGCATCGTTCCCGCCAACCTTGCCGCCGACGCCAAGGGCCAAGCTGTCGAAGTGCTGGCTGAAATCGATCGCCTGCTGGCACTCGCGGGCACTGACAAGTCGAAAGTCGTGATGGCCAACCTGTGGCTCGCCGATGTGCGCCACCGCGAAGCCGTCAACGAGGCGTGGTCGGCGTGGATGGGCGGCAAGAATGCGCCCGCGCGCGCCACCGTCGAAGCCAAGCTGGTCGATCCGCGCATGCTGGTCGAGATCGGCGTCATTGCGGTGAAGTGAGGGGGCGACAGGCGAGATGCCGTAGGGTCCATGAGCCCCGGCCCCTGCACTTGGCCGGGCAGCTCATGCGCCACCTCGCCGCTGGTTGTGGTGCAAGTCACCTCGCATAGCGGCTCGCAAGAGGCCGAGCCTTATGCGCCCTACAACGGTTCCATTGTTTAAGCGGGCTACGTGCTTACTTAGTAGCAGCGGCTATCGTAATCGAAACACGCATTTAGCGAGCCGTTGTTGCACTGGCGGGCAAGTTCGCTGCACGTGTATCGATAGCGGTAGGAGCCCGAGACAACCGCAGCCAGAGCTGGCTCCGCAATTTTGAACAGCCTGATAAGTGGAATTTCTGCC
>JANORU010000456.1:0-2924 GCA_031415475.1 Hyphomicrobium sp. | reverse complement strand
TGTTGCAGTGCAGCGACAGCCGCGAATCGATTGTGGAGACAAGGCTGGCCGGGACAACTTTCCGTTGCAGGAAAGGTCCGAAGCAGTTTATGCAGAACTATTGTTTGCGTTCGTTGCCGGACCCCGGACATGGGGATTTTTAACCGGAGTTGCCAATGGCTTGGTCTTCTCGCGTATGGGTCGTATCGATTTCAGCTTGGTTGGTGCTTGCCGCATTGGCAGCCCTGGGGCCGTTCGCGATCTGAGAGTTTAACCCCGGCTTATGGGTTAATGATCTTGCTCAGGATCGACGCGCCGGGCTTGCGCGCTTCTTCGCGCTTGACGACTTTTTTCTCAAGTCTGCGGGTCGGCGACGTGTAGCGCACGCCGATGAGATTGCCGCGCCGCCAGGCGACCTGGCAGTCGATTTCCAATCGATCCACGGGCATCACCAGCGTGAATGTCTCAGGCGCGGTGTCGCGCGAGATCTGGCCGCCGATTACGTGGGCCATTTCGAGCCGTGCGCCGGTTGAGGACGCATCCCGAACCGTGCATTGTAGGGGCTGCGCGAGCCGCGGGTGGCAAATCTGGCCGCCGATGCGGGCTGCATTGCGGCGCGCCCAGCGCAGTTCGTCGGCCGAGGTAGACGTGTTGTCTTTTTGGCTGCTCATTTGGTCCCACCGAAACGTCATTGGCGCCGCCCACTCGACTGCGATGTCGCGCCAGCGCGAAGCTCGTCCAGGGATTTAACGTCAGGGACGTGAAAATTAAGTTTTCGCGTTGATTAAAATTGTAATTTTTCGAGTGCTGTTCCGGGAATTCGCACGAATTCGGGCCAAGTTCCCCCGGCACCCGTCAGGAACTGCCGTGCCGCTGGGCCTCTTCGGCCTTCAGTTCCTTTTTCGACAGCTTGCCGATCATGGTTTTCGGCAAGGCGTCGCGGAACTCGATTTCGGCCGGCAGCTCGATTTTCGACAGCTTGACCTCAAGATGTTTGAGGATGTCAGCCGCGGTCGCGGTCATTCCCGACTTCAGTTTGATGAACGCCTTGGGGGCCTCGCCGCGATACTTGTCGGGGATGCCGATGACGGTCACCTCTTCGACCGCCGGGTATTCGTAGATCGCCTCTTCCACCCGGCGCGGATAGACATTGTAGCCGGAGCAAATGATCATGTCCTTGATGCGGTCGACGATATAGAAAAAGCCGTCGGCATCCATCACGGCGACATCACCGGTTCTGAGATACGCGCCACTGAATTGCGCTTCGGTCTCGGCGGGCTTCTTGTAGTAGCCGCGCATGACCTGTGGTCCTGAAATACAAACCTCGCCGCGCTCGCCGGCCGGAACTTCGACCGCCGGATCGGCAAGGCTTCTGAGAGAGACGACGGTGCCCGGCAACGGCAGCCCGATTGAGCCGGGCCGCGGCGTGCCTTGAAGTGGATTGCAGGTGACGACCGGGGAGGCTTCCGACAGCCCATAGCCCTCCACCAGTTTGCAGCCGGTGGCGGCTTCGAACTTCTGTTTGATTTCAAGCGGCAGTGCCGCGCCACCCGACAGGCAGAACTGGAGCGAGGAGAGATCGAACTTCTTGATCTTCGGATGGTTCTGGATAGCGTTGAACAAGGTCGGCACACCTGGCATGATGGTCGGCCTGGTGTCATCGATCAGCTTCAGGGCGTCGTCGAGCACGAAGCGCGGCATGATGATGATCTTGGCGGCTTTGGCGATGGCGAAATTCATGACCACCGTCATGGCGAAGACGTGGAAAAACGGCAGAACGCCGAGCACGCGCTCGCCGCCCTGAATGAGTTTCGGGGCCCAGACCGCAACCTGCAGCGTGTTCACATAGACATTGGCGTGGGTCAGCATGGCGCCTTTCGGCGTGCCGGTCGTGCCGCCCGTGTACTGCAGCACGGCGACATCGTGGAGCGGATCTATGGCAACCGGCGACGGGCTGCCGCCACCGGCTAGAAGGTCCGCTTCCAAAATAATTTTATCGCGCACCGGCGAACTTTTCGGATGGGCAAGTTCCTTGCGTTTGAACAGCTTGAACAGCAGCGGTTTGGGGCCTGGCAGCAAAGCTGGAAAATGGCAGACGACGGCACGCTTCAGAACGCCGCTGGTCAATAGCGTCTCAACCTTGTCGAACAGGATCTTGAGATCGAGCGTGACCAGGAGCTCGGTATCGCTGTCCTTAACCTGGAACGACAACTCCTCGATCGTGTAGAGCGGGTTGTAATTGACGACCACGCCGCCGATCTTGAGGACCGCGTAGTAGTAGACGATGAAGGTTGGCGAATTGGGCAGGAACAGGCCGACCTTGGTGCCCTTCTTGACGCCCAGTCTCTGGAGACCTGCGGCGGCGCGGGTGACCTGATCGCCAATCTCGCGGTAGGTCAGCTGCTTGCCGATGAACTCGGTGCAGACATTGCCGCCGTAGTCGGCAACGGCCGCATCAAGCAATGCGGTGAGGGGCGCTGGCGCAATTGCCTTCGACCAGTCAACGTCGGCCGGATAGCTCTTCATCCAGGCGTGCCCGGACGTCGCACCTGCGTCAGACATGTTCGACCCCAAAGTAACAACCCGCTCGGCCGGTACAGCCAAAACCGCCGCAGTCCGGCCCGCAACTACAACATAAGCCGTGACCGGGGCGTCGTGCCGCAACACCGGGGCTTATTGAACACTTTTTTAGGCTTCACGCCTAGGGTGCTAAGTATCTTGATCCCAAAATCGGGTTCTTACTGTCGTACCTTCGGGAACAGGCAGAAACTGTCAGATGAGGGATAGTAAAAATCACGCGCGACCCGGCCCGAGCGAGCGGTATGCTCAACTGGACTTGGTGTGCGTTTAAGGATATGGGACGCCGTAGCTTGCTCAGTTTATAGCAAGGACCTACGAACAGCTCGAGTAGCGGGTTCCCAGTCCCTGGAGAGGGTCTGGTTTGG
>JANORU010000455.1:0-4605 GCA_031415475.1 Hyphomicrobium sp. | reverse complement strand
GATGGTTGGCAAGCTCGATCCGTCTGGCTTTCCGAAGATCTTCGGAGAAACGCGCGATCAGGCGGCCGGTAAAGATGGCGTTGTCGCCGCGTTCGAAGCGCTTGCAGCGCGCATGGGCGGTGGGCGATCGGCGGCCGAGGTGGCCGACGGATTTCTGGCCATAGCTGTCGAGAACATGGCGGCGGCCATCAAGAAGATTTCAGTCGAGCGGGGGATAGACGTTTCCGGCTACGCGCTGCAGTGTTTCGGCGCGGCGGGCGGCCAGCATTCCTGCCTGGTCGCCGATGCGCTTGGCATGACGACGGTGTTGATCCATCCGCTGTCGGGCGTGCTGTCGGCCTATGGCATGGGGCTTGCGCCTCAGCGGGTCGCGCGCGAAGTCACGCTCGAAGTCCCGTTCGATGACGTCAACTTGGCATCGGTTCGCCGACGCTCGGTCGAAACCGAAGCCGATCTCCGCCGCGAGTTGGTGTGCGAGGGCTTGTCGCCATCAGTCATTCAGTGCCGGAGCGGTATTCACCTGCGCTATCGGGATTCGGAAAGTACTATTCTTGTTCCGCTCGCCACCCTCGATGATATGCGGCGGGATTTCGAGGCTCAGCACACAGCGCGGTTCGGCTTTGCAAGTCCGGAAAAGCCAATCGTCTGCGCGATTCTCGATGTCGAAGCGATTGCCGAGGCGCACGAGAGCGATGGCGATGATCTGATTGATGACGGCGCGACCGTGTCCGTTGCCGACGAGCAGACCCGGTTCTACTCGCAGGGCGCGTGGCATGAGGCGCGCTGTCTGCATCGCTCAAATATACCTGCCGAAGCAGAAATATCGGGTCCCGCGCTGATACTCGAACCGCATCAGACCGTGGTGGTCGAACCAGGCTGGCAGGCGGAAAAGACGGCGCGCGGCGATCTAATCCTGACGCGTCTCAACCCACCTGAGCCGCGCCGGATCTCGGCCACGGCCGATCCCGTGCTGCTCGAAGTGTTCGCCAACCGTTTCATGAGCATTGCCGAGCGGATGGGCGAGGCGCTGCGATTGACGGCGCAGTCGGTCAACATCAAGGAGCGGCTGGATTTCAGTTGCGCGATTTTTGATAGCGACGGCGGCCTCGTCGCCAACGCGCCCCATGTTCCGGTGCACCTTGGCAGCATGGACCGCTCGGTCGAAGCCGTCATCGCCAAGCACGGTGCGACGCTCGCGGCTGGCGATGCCGTGATGCTCAACGCTCCTTATAACGGTGGCACGCATCTGCCCGACATCACCGTCGTCTCGCCGGTGTTCGGGGTGACAGGCGCCATCGATTTCTATGTCGCGAGCCGCGGCCACCACGCCGACGTTGGCGGCCTCACTCCGGGTTCGATGAGCCCGAATGCAAAATCGATTGAAGAAGAAGGCGTCTACATCGATGGCGTGAAACTGGTCGAAGGTGGCCGTTTCCTGGAGGACGAAGTTTTTGCACTCCTCGCCGGCGCACGCTATCCCGCCCGCAACCCGCAACAGAACATCGCCGACCTCAAAGCGCAGCTCGCCGCCAATGCGCGGGGTGCTGCCGATCTCATGGCATTGATGCGCGAATTCGACCGTGACGGCGTCCACGCCTACATGCGTCATGTCCAGGACAACGGCGAGGAAATGGTGCGCCGTCTTATCACGCGGCTCGACGACGGCGCGTTCTCTCTGACCACAGATCAAGGCGCGACCATCGCCGTCAAAATCTCGATCGATCAGAGAAATCGCAACGCAACCGTCGATTTCACCGGTACGTCAGGGCAACAGACCACGAGCTTCAACGCCCCCGAGGCGATCACACGCGCCGCCGTGCTGTACGTGTTTCGCGTGCTGGTCGGCGAACCGATCCCACTTAATGCCGGCTGCTTGCGGCCGCTCCACATCCTCATCCCCGAAGGTTCGATGCTGGCGCCGCGCTATCCGGCGCCGGTCGTCGCCGGCAACACCGAAACGAGCCAGCAGATCACCAATGCGCTGTTCGGCGCGCTCAATGCGCTCGGCTCTGCACAGGGCACCATGAACAATCTGACGTTCGGCAACGAGCGCGTGCAATACTATGAAACCATCTGTTCGGGCGCACCGGCGGGCCCCGGCTTCGATGGCGCGGCCGGCGTTCACGTCAACATGACCAACACGCGCATGACCGATCCGGAAATTCTTGAGCAGCGCTATCCTGTCGTGGTCGACGAGTTCTCGATCCGTTGCGGCTCGGGCGGGCGTGGCGCATTCAACAGTGGCGACGGTACGCGGCGGCGCATCCGCTTTCTTGAACCGATGACGGTCGCAATCCTGTCCGGCGCGCGCGAGGTTCCGCCGCCGGGAGTGGACGGCGGCGAGCCGGGCGCGCTCGGCAAAAATCTCATCCTTCGTCGCGATGGTCGTGTCGACGATCTCGGCGGCTGTGGAGAAACACGGGTCGAAGCAGGCGACGCGATCTCAATCGAAACGCCAACCGGCGGCGGCTTTGGCCGTTGTGATTAAGGGTCCGCACTTGTAACAGTGTTGCGTAAGTCGCTTGAATGCCTAGTAAAGTCATAGCCTTAGCTGCTCAAAAAGACTTAGTCCCTGGGCATTAGACTCTGGCATTCTTGTTCGGTGCTCAGTGCCGACCTAGGACTGCCAATGAACCGGTGCCCGCTCTCATTTCTGGTTGCCTTAGCGCTCGCGGCCCCCGCGGCGGCTGAGCCGTTCACGTCCAAAATGGTGACGCCCGAAGCCGATATGTCGGCGCGCGACATCACCCAAATGCTGCACAAGGCCAAAGCCGGCGACCGGCTCGATTTCTCGGGCCACGATCTCACCTATCTCGATTTGTCGGGCATCGACTTCAAAGGCGCGAACTTGGCGCGGACCGATCTCTATGGCGCCGACTTCACCGGTTCCAATCTCAAAGGCAGCGATCTTGCCAACGCGCGGCTCGACCGCGCCGTGCTGATCCGCGCCGATCTGTCGGGCGCCAATTTGGCGGGAGCGTCGATCTACCGGCCGACCATTTATGCCGACCTCAACTCGAACCCGACCGACGCTCCAAAGTTCGCCGGCGCCAACTTGACCGGCATTAAAGTGCAGGCCGACCTGTCAGGCGCGGATTTTCGCGGCGCCGATCTGACGGGCGCCGACTTCCACCCATTGGAAGACCGCCCCGGCGAAGGCACGCTGACGACGCTGCGCAAGAATGTCGTCAAGTATTGCGACTTCTCGGGCGCGAAAATGAAAGGCGCCACGTTCGAGTACGCGGTTCTGACACTCTCGCGCATGACCGGCGCCGACGTCACCGCCGTCAACTTCCGCGGCGCTGATCTGTCGAAAGTCGATTTCTCCGGCGCTGATGTTGCCGGCGCCGACTTCACCGGCGCCGACGTCTACGACGCCAATTTCACCGGCGCCAAGGGCCTCGATAAAGCCATTGGGCTCGATAAGGCGATCAACCTCGATACGGCGGTGCGTTAGTCCGCTCGATTGCGCCGGTCTGCCATGAACCGATCGAACTCTTCGCGATCGCGCGCGCCGCGCAACGTTTCAAGAAAGCTCTGGAAGTCGCTCTCGTCGTTATGGAGCTGACGCAACGTTGCCGAGCGATAGTCTTCAAACGCCGAGTTGTGAACGGCTGGGCTCTGCTCAAAACCGGTATCGTCACGGTCTTGCCGGAACCTCGACTTGGCAACGTTCGCCGCCCGCGAAACGCCGTCGCGAATTCGTCCGATGGCAGGCTGAAGCGTTCCCCGCGTCATCATGTAAGTGAGCGAGGCGCTGACCAGCGCGCTGCCGCCGGCCAACAGCCACATCGTCATATGTCTCGGCATTGTGTGATCCCTTGTGCAGTCGCAGGACGAGACCCGGCGTCAGCCGCCGGGTCCCATTGGTGTTGGCGCGCGTTACGCCGCCGGTGCAGGAGTTTCGCCGCCGTCCTGCGGCGGGCGGGTCTTGCGGTCGGTCATGAACTGATCGAACTCGGACCGGTCCTTGGCGAGACGCAACCGCTCCAGGAAATCGCGGAACTCGCGCTGCTCGTCTTCGAGCCGCTTCAAGGTCTCATCGCGATATTCGTCGAAGGCGGCGTTGCCGCTGCCGCCGAACCCGCGTCCGCCGCCAAAGCCGCTGCCCGAAGAACCCCAGGCCTGCTGCTTGTCGGCAAACTTATCCGCCATGCGCGACTGCCAGCGGCTTCTGTCTCCACGCCATCCGCAACCCATGCGTCCACTCCAGATCAAAAAGGCCAAAACCGCGAGCCCAAAGGGCCAAAACAGGATGAAACTGATGACCATCAGGCCGATCCATGCCGGCTGGCCCCACTGGTCGAGTTTCATAACCATCTCGCTCATCGCACCACGTCCTCCTCATGTTCCATGACGATGTAAATGTTTATTACATTCACATATGTGGAGCGAGTTCGGGGCCTCGTCAAGACCTGGGGAGTGGAAATTTACGGCCTTGCGTAGCAAACGCACCAATTCCACCTGAGACTTCGACCGCGACGAATTCTTAAATGGAATTGGTGCGTTTGCTACGCAAGGCCGTAAAGTTCCACTCCCCAGGTCTTGACGAGGCCCCGAACTCGCTCCACATATGTGAATGTAATAAACATTTACATTGTCATG
>JANORU010000454.1:0-1704 GCA_031415475.1 Hyphomicrobium sp. | reverse complement strand
GAACGTCATGTGCTACATCGACGACCTCTATGTGTACCTCAAAGCCCGCGCAACCGACGCACTGCCACCTGGCCGGCTAAGCGCCGACCAGCGTGCCGAGAAGCCGAAGGAGGCTGTCGAAGCTGAGGCAAGCTGCGTTCCGAAGTAAGTGGGTCGCTGACCTGGATTTTCCTGGAAACCCGCGGAGCCAGCCAGCTCCGCGGGTATTTTGTTACAAGCTAACAATATCTTCACGTGCGCCCTTGCAGGCCGCCCCGTATATGAAGCTGAAGCTTGGCGCCCTTTCTCGGCGGGCGGAGTGCCGGGCATGACTCGTATTGCAAACCAGGCAGCGCCGAAGTGGTGCTGATCTCACAACACAATGGAATGCTGGGAATGAAACGCCTTCTCGCCACCCTCGCTATCAGCGTTGCCGCCTTCAACATGCCGGCGCTGGCGGCTGACGGCAACCTCTCCGACAGCGTCAACCGCAAGGTTCTGCGCGTCTGCTCGATTCCCGAGAACATGCCCTACTCGAACGACAAGGGCGACGGCTTCGAGAACAAGATCGCCGGCATTATCGCCGAAGAACTGAAGCGGCCGATTGAATACACGTGGTATCCCGGCGGCTACGGCCTTATCCGCCGCACATTGGCCGCCAAGAAATGCGATCTCGTGCTCGGCACCGTTCAGGCCGACGAGTACACGCTCAACACAAACCATTATTACCGCACCACCTACGTGATGTTCTACAAGAAGGGTGGTCCGCTTGAAGGTGTGACGAGCTTCTTCGATGAGAAGATGAAGGGTAAGCGGGTCTCGAACCAGGGTGGACCGGTCGGTGACCAGGTCGCTAAGGCCGGTTTGATGCCGACCGCAAAATCATACTTGATCAACGTCGACCGCCGTTACATCAATCCAGAGCAGGAGATCATCAACGACGTGCTGGCTGACGAAATCGATGTCGGCATTCTTTGGGGGCCGTTTGCCGGTCACTTATTGAAGCCGGTGCAAGATAAGGTCACCATGGTGCCACTGATGGAAGAAGTGGCGGGTACGTCCAAGGTCGAGTACCGCATCACCATGGGTGTCCGCGCCAACGAGTCGAACTGGAAGCGGCAGTTGAACGAGATCATCAAGAAGCGTCAGGGCGACATCGACGACGAGCTGTTGAAGTTCAATGTGCCGATCATCGATGAAGACAACAAGCTGATCACCGCGCCGCGCCGCTAACGACGCTGTTTTGAAGGGCTGTGCGTGAGACACACTCTAGTTGACGTTTCGGCCAACGGCCGCCCGAGAAACCTCGCGGCGGCCTTTGTGCGGACGGCCCGCGGTTTAGCCGTGGCGTGTGCGTTCGCGGTATTGGCAGGCCACGCCGTTCGTGCTGAAGGCACACAAGGTGTTCCCGAATCTGAAGGCTACAGGACGAGCGACTATCGCACGCCGGTGCCGGTGACCCTGATGGGAGCCAGGGTCATTACTGCCGATGAGGCTGAGACCTTGCTGGCGGCCAAAGAGGCCATATTTATCGACGTTTTTCCGCGGCCACCCAAGCCGCCGAACCTGCCGGCCGGAACCGTGTGGCGCGACCCGCAGCACCTGTCCATCGCCGGCACCCATTGGCTGCCGAATGTCGGCTATGGCGTGCTGTCGCCGGAGTTCGAGGCGTACTTCAAGACGCGAATGGAAAAACTGACCGGCGGCGACAAGCACAAGCCGGTG
>JANORU010000453.1:0-6203 GCA_031415475.1 Hyphomicrobium sp. | reverse complement strand
CTGCCGTTGCTCGTCGCGGGCCGCCTCGAACACCTCCCACGCTGCGCCGATATTGAGCATTGCGACGGCAACGCCGACGACCAAGTCCGGCCACGCAGAAGGGCGGTAAAGCGTCGCAAGTCCCGCACAAATGATTCCGACATTGGCAATCATATCGTTGCGCGCCGATAAAAATGCCGCTTGAACCATGCTGCCGCCCGATCGGCGATGCCGGGCCAGCAGCAACGCGCTGGTCGCGTTGGCGACTAGGGCTGCCAGACCGGTAAGCGTCAGGGGGATCGCCGGGGGTGGGATCGGGGCATTGAATTTTTGCCATGCAACCCAGAACGTCGCCACGGTCGGAACGAGGATTAAGCCAGCCAGTACCATACCTACCCGCGCGCGCAATGTAAGTGACCAGCCAAGCGCGAGAAGTATCAGCAGGTTTATGCTCGCATCTTCGAGAAAATCGATACTGTCGGCAAATAGTGCAACAGAGCCGATGGCAAGCGCGACCGCCATCTCGATGAAGAAGTAGCCGAGATTCAAAACCAGAACCCAGACAACAGCGCGGCGGATGGCGGACGAACTCACATCGGCTCCAGGGATCAACCCAACCGGAGCGGGTTGTGCCTGTCCCGCCGGACAGGGTCAATCGTCTCTATCAGGGAGCCGGCGCCGCCGGGCTTGGCGTCATGCCGCTACCCGTCGAGACCCCACCGGAACCGCTGCCGCCCGCACCAGAAGCGCCGGTATAGCTCGACCAGGCGAGGCTGCGACGTTCCGAGGAGCGCGGCGATTCCTGCTGCGGGCCTTGCAGATCGCGGCCATTAGCAACGGTCAGTGCCAAGTTGCGCTGTGTTGCGCAGCCGAAGTCGTTGTACGGCAGCCGCTCGCGGTTTTCGCCGAGGTCGGTGCTCCAATCGGCGCACTGAGGCGGATTGGCGATCGGCCGGTCATACGACAAGCGCACGGCATGCCCGACATGCGGGCTCGGCTTGTGGCGAACAATTGAAATTGCGTCTGGATCAACACCCGCTTCTTGGACGATTTCCTGGACGTTGTGCACGGCCCTGGTCGTCGCCAAATGCCCGCTGGCCGACCCCGGCGCCGAAATCCGCAACGTGCCGGTGCTTTCCTTACGATAGCGGTCCACGAACCGCCAGATATCGGCGTGCTGGTTGGCGCTGAGCTCCGCGCCCACAGGCGCCATTTCAACATACAGCGTCTCGGCTTGCGATGAGAATGCAATCGGGTGGCGCTTGACCGGGTTGCCGAGTTCGGCAGCCGTGTAGTCGTCTAGCCGGTTGCAGCCGGCAAGCGCCAGCGTCGAGACGGCAATCAACAGCGACGCGCGGAACGTGCGCTTTGGCGACTGAGACTGGCTCATCCCTTCACTCCCGGATATTCGATGATGTAGCCGTAATCGCCGCGATAGCGGTGGTTGGCCGGATCGCTGCCAACGCCGTAGACGCGATTGATGTTGCCGAAGAACAGCTCCTTGAGCTCGCTTTGCGGCATGAAGCCATCGATCGGCTTGGCAATCTGATCGGGGCTCGTGTGGGTGGCGATGAACGGCGTCACCAGGATCACAAGTTCGGTTTCCCGCTTCAGGAAGTCGTTGGAGCGGAACAGGGCGCCGAGCACCGGCAGGTTTTTCAACCCGGGCACACCTTCGACGCTTTGGCGCGACTCGTCCGACAAGAGGCCGGCCATGGCGAGCGTCGACCCGCTCGGCATCTCGAGCGTTGTTTCGGCGCGCCGCACTTTGAGGCCGGGCAACGAAATCGTGCCAATCGAGACCGAGCCTTCATTGGTCAGTTCGCTGACCTCGGCGGAAATGTTGAGACTGATCCGGCCCTCGGTCATGACGATCGGCTTGAACGAAACGTTGACGCCGAATTGCTTCCACTCGACGCTGATGGTGTTTTCGTTCTGCGCAACGGGAACCGGGAACTCGCCGCCCGCCAGGAATTTGGCCGTTTCACCCGACATCGCCGTCAGCGTCGGCTCGGCGAGTGTGCGCAGCACGCCCGAGCGCTCCAGCGCCTGGATCATGGCCGAGACACTCTGGCCGTTTGCTCCCCATTGCGGATTGAACGCTGAACCCCCGGCCACAAGTGGCGCGGCGCCGGCAATCGCCTGCGCTGCCGGCACGATCGCGCTGGTGACCGGGAAGCCGTTCTGAATGACTTTGGTGAACGTGAAATTGCCGGCCGTCAGCACGGCACCCGGCAAATCGACACCGATCCGGCGCAACCCGTCGCGATGCATTTCGGCGACCTGCACCTTGAGAAGCACCTGCTCCTTGGTGTCGGTCGCCAGCATGTTGACGACTTTGTCCTTGGATTTGACAACACGGCCGGCAAGTTCGGCGGCGCGGTTGGCGTCTTCCGGCGACGCCACAGAACCGGCGAGCACGATCGTGTCGCCCATCATTTCGGCGCGAACCTTCGAGCCCGGCAGCAAGCGCTGCAAGCTGTCGTTCAAGACTGTCAGATCGCGATTGACGGTGATTTCGAGGAACGCGATCTTCTGACCATCGGGGCCGATGAGGAAGGTGTTGGCTTCGCCGACGGCCTTGGCCAGCAAATACACTTGGCGCGACGTCTGGACGACTGCGTCGACCACTTCCGGGTTGGATACCAGGACGTTTTGAAGATCCTCCGAGACCTCGACCAGCATCGACTTGTCGAGTCCGATGGTGATCTTGCGGGTAACGGGCGCACCGGTGCTCGCCGGCAATCGCAATTCCGATCGATGGACCGGATCGAAGGCTTCAGCCTTGAGCTTACTCGTTTGCTGCGCGCGAGCATCCGCCAATCCCGCAAGGATCAGCGTCGCCGCCGCCAAACCAACAGAAAGACGTTTGCACGCATCAGCGCGCCAACTGGAATCTACCATCACACACCACAGCCCCGCTTGTCCGGTGAGGGCGCTCAAACGCGCACGAAACGTCACGCAAACAAACGGCGCCGAGCACGCAACCCCCTACGCGTACCAAACGCATCCGCAAACTAACTGGGCCGAATGTCTGGGAAAAGGCCTCGCATTTCCAGCATGACGTTGGACCGGGTGTTGCAATACACGTAGCTGTCAACACGTTGTCCACACGCAAGCCGGAGCGGCAGGCCGGCGATGCCGGCTGACCGTCCGGGTTCGGCCGTTGTCAATTCATTGATAGTTTCTATGTGGTTGGCGCGCACGACTCGCATCCCCACCGGGGGCGCGACTGGCACAACACACAGCTCTGTTGAGAAGTGCGAGCCGGCCATTAGGTGCGGGCCAGATCAGCTGTTGATGCGGAGCTTGGAAATCTCGCGGCCGATGTTCTGGAAGGCTTGCAGCAATTCGTTGTTGTCAGTGGCGATGAAGGCGTGGTCCTGAGAGGTTGCGCAGCTTTGCAGCAGACTGAGGCCGGTGGAGGAAATTTCGGTTCCAAACGCGACAGTATAGACCGTGATGTTCTGAGCTTTGGCGGCGCTGCACGCCGACAACGTCTTGGAGTTGATCTGGTTCATGTAGCTGTTGGACGTGTAGGTGGTGCCGAGCCTATTGTCAGCTCCGTAGCCGAACGACGCATAGACAGATTTGTTGTGTTGAGACTTGTCGTCAAGGTAGTTGTCGCCGTCGGTCATAACGACGAGAACTTTACGGTTGTCTGGATTGCCGTACGGTTTTCCTTCCGCAAACGGCAGTGTGGGAGACAGAACGCGGAGGCCCCACGCCGTGCCTTCGGAAATGTTGGTATTGCCCTTGGCAATCATCAGATCGACGGCGCTGTCGACATCCTGCCGGTAGGCCGTCATCGGGGTGATTGCACGGCTATCGCAAAGATGGTTCGGGCCAGGCGCCGAGCCCTCGAATGTGCTGGGTGTCGCGTTGGTGTATTTGCAGACCCGCTTCTGTGCGTCGGCCACCGCCATCGGCACCGGGCCCCAGAGCGTGCAGATGCCCTTCTTCTTGTTGAACGTCTTGCATTGCTGCGGCTGGGCCGGGCAGGAGCCGCCGAAATCATTGAGATAGTTGTTGTTGTAGCCGGATTGCTGGCCGCCGTCGGTCGAGTACCCGGCGGCCGAGGCATTGACATCATTGGGTTCGTCGGGCGCAAACATCGGCACGAACAGCGTATCGGGGAGCGATGTGTTGGGCGGCAGGTCGCTGACGTCGTTGGGCGCCGGCCGGGCTTCGACGCAACCGGCCCAATCGGTATTGATCCGGTCGAACATGTCAAAGCGGCTGACGTGCTCGGAAAAGTTCCGGTCGTTGAGCGACGACAAGCCGTCGTTGTCCATCCAGTCCTGACCGGCGTTGTTGGCTCCGATATTGACGGAGGCGGCGAACGGCACGACGCCGATCTTGACGTCGCCCGTGCCTTCAGCGCCGGCATATACGATCCCGACGAGATCGTGCGAGGCCTGCTTCAAGGTCTCGATCTTCGTGCCCGACATCGAACCCGAGTTGTCGAGCACCATGGCCACTTCGATGGTCCCAGAGCCTTTGACAACACTCGATGCCGCTCCAAGCTGTACGTTATCGCGGCGGACGTCGTCACGCGAAACGGCCGCCAACAGCGGAGTTGCAAAAATATTATTGGACTGGGCAGTTACCCGGCCGGCGACACCATCGAGATCGACGGTGATGGTGGCGGTCGAGCCCGGCTTCAGATTGGCTGCGAAGTATTGCTGGGCAACGATTTGTCCAACCTCATCCTCGTTCTCAAGGCCGAGGTAATTGGAAGCGGCGAGCGTTGCGGCGTCAAGCGCCAACTGCTCACGCGATTTTTCATTGAGGGCACGCGTCACATCGACAGTGATCGCGAACACCAGGAACATGACCGTAAACATGATGCCGAAAAAGACCGAGGTGAGGCCGGCTTCGTCGCGGCCGAACCGGCGAATGCCGGACAATGAGCGCATGCCAAGACGTGCGATCGCACGTCTCGAACCTGTCCGATTTTGGACCCCCGGCATATGCGTCTCCCTTAACATGCGGTTAGAGGAGATTACGCATTTCGTCCTTAAAGCCGGTAAATTCGAAGCGGAAAATTTGAATCAATTGCGCGCCGGAACGGCGGCCAAAAGCTGGTTTTGCTGGATTCCGGGCGCCAGACATTAACCCATCGCAATCAAAATCCGGTGGCCCAGGGGGCTCTGGCCATCGACTTTGCTGCGACACAAGTCATGGCGCACAAGGCGCGCGCCATGCTGTAGGCTTTCCGCAAGCTCCATCAGTCGAAGGCTGGCGTGACCGAAATATCAACCAACCCGGACAGCCGCATAGCGCAAACCTGGGCCGCGCGGCTTGAACGCGCGTTGCTGGCGCCGATCCGTGCCTTCCGGCCGAACTATCTGCCGCTGCTGATGATCTATTTCGCCTACGGCGCGCTCGGCATCACGGCGGTCGCCGAGAGCTTCTGGGTGAAGAAGGAACTGACGATGTCGCCGGAGGCCCTGGCCAAGCTCGGCGTCTGGCTGACGTTACCGTGGGCCATGAAAATGGTATTCGGCGAACTGGTCGATACCGTTTCGCTGATGGGATCGCGGCGGCGCGCGTACGTGTTCGCTGGCGCAAGCATGATCGCCGCGGGTCTATTGATGATGGCGGGCGCAGCCGGCCAGTGGCTGACGTTTGCCTCCCCCGCCGCTCTCTACATCACCGCTCAGATCATCATTGTGCTCGGCGTTGTCATCCAGGACGTCGTCGCCGACGCCATGAGCACAGAAGTCGTGCCGCGCACGATGGCTGACGGCACGCCGCGACCACAAGCCGACATCGACCACGATCTCGGCATGGTACAGGTGCTTGGCCGCTTGGTGCTGGCGTTCGGCGCATTCTCGGTTGCCGGACTTGCTGGTTGGCTGGCTGGGTTTGTATCCTACCAGACGGTCTTTTTGATCGCGTTGATTATTCCGCTCATTTCCGCGAGCGGCGCGGCCATCGTCAGGCTTGAGACCAGCGAAAGCCGGCCGACCGATTGGACTATCCTCGGCGGCGGCTTAGCATTCGGCGCTGTCGTCCTGCTGCTCGCTCTGTTTGAAGTGCCGTACGCTCAGGAAATGACCTTCGCAATTTCGCTTGGCGTGATCGGGTCCATGCTGTCCCGGGTGACGAGCGACGTCGCGCCTGAAACAAAGACGCGCATTCTCTACGCCGCGCTGCTGATCTTTTTCTTCCGCGCGGTGCCCGGTATCGGTCCCGGGTACTCGTGGTTTGCAATCGAT
>JANORU010000452.1:0-3924 GCA_031415475.1 Hyphomicrobium sp. | reverse complement strand
CATCATCACGATCATCGGCCTGATTGCCGGCCGTTCGCTGCCGATTGCCGAGTATCCGGAGATTGCGCCGCCGACGGTGAACATTTCCGCCAACTATCCCGGCGCCAATGCGGCAGTGATCGCAGAGACTGTTGCGGCTCCCATCGAGCAGGAAGTCAACGGCGTCGACAACATGCTCTATATCGTGTCGCAATCGACCGGTGACGGGCGGGTGTCGATCAACGTCGTGTTCCGCCCGGGGTCCAATATTGATCAAGCCCAGGTGCTCGTTCAGAACCGCGTGGCGGTCGCCGAACCGCGATTGCCGGAAGATGTCCGGAGATTGGGCCTCACCGTTCGCAAGGCGTCGCCGGATCTGATGATGGTCGTGCACATGACCTCGCCGGACGGCACGCGCGACCAGCAGTATGTCTCGAACCACGCGACGCTGTACGTGAAAGACCGGCTGGCACGCATCGACGGCGTCGGCGATGTGCGTATCTTCGGCGCCCGCGACTATTCCATGCGCGTCTGGCTCGATCCGGCCAAAGTGGCGGCGCGTGATCTCACGGCCGGTGAGGTCATCGCCGCGTTGCGGGCAGCGAACCTTCAAGTTGCTGCCGGTTCGATCAATCAGCCGCCGGCCGCGTCGCCCGGAGCCTTCACCATCGCGGTGCAGACGCTTGGTCGGCTGACATCACCCGAGCAGTTCGAGAATATCGTCGTCAAGACCGCTGGCGACGGCCAGGTAGTCCGCTTGCGCGACATCGCCCGCGTCGAACTCGGCTCGCAGGACTATACGGTCAACGCCTATCTCGACAACAAGGTCGCAACGGCCATCGTCATCTTCCAGCGGCCGGGATCGAATGCGTTGGCAACCGCCGCTAATGTGAAAGCGGCGATGGAGAATCTGAAAAAGGATTTCCCGCCGGGCGTTGGCTACTCGGTCGTCTACAACCCGACCGAATTCATTCAGTTTTCGATCGACGCCGTGGTGGAGACCTTCATTGAGGCGCTGTTGCTGGTCGTTCTCGTCGTCCTGCTGTTCCTGCAGACCTGGCGGGCGGCGGTCATCCCGATTATCGCGATCCCGGTCTCCATCATTGGCACTTGGGCGATCATGGCGGCCCTCGGCCTGTCATTCAACACGCTATCGATGTTCGGGCTTATCCTGGCAATTGGCATCGTCGTCGACGACGCCATTGTCGTGGTCGAGAACGTCGAACGCTACATCGCCCAGGGGATGGATCCGAAGACTGCGGCCCACAAAACCATGGACGAAGTCGGGGGCGCACTGATCGCCATTTCGCTCGTGCTGATCGGCGTGTTCCTGCCGACCGCCTTTATCAGTGGCCTGCAGGGGACATTCTACAAGCAGTTCGCGATCACGATTGCCGCTTCGACCGCGATTTCGTGTTTCGTGTCGTTGACGCTGTCGCCGGCACTCGCCGCCGTTTTGTTAAAGCCGCACACGGCGCACGACGCCGGGGCTCACGGCATTTTGCATAAGCTCGGCGCGCCGCTTCGCTGGTTCTTCAAAGGGTTCAATGCGGCGTTCGCAGCGCTGTCTCGCGGCTATGGGGCCTTCACTGCGCGAGTCATACGGCTTGGGCTGCTGATGGTCATTGCATACGCCGGCTTGCTGTTCCTGACCTGGAACCGGCTGGCTTCGACACCGACCGGTCTCATTCCGCAGCTCGACCGCACGTACTTCATCACCGCCTTCCAATTGCCGCCGGGTTCGACGCTCACGCGAACCGACGAGGTGTTACGCAAGGCGGCCGACGTTATGCTTACGCGGCCCGGAGTTCAGAATGCCGTTGCCTTTGCCGGTTTTGACGGGGCGACGTTTACCAACGCGCCCAACACGGGGGTGATCTTTGTCCGCTTGAAGCCGTTCGACGTCCGGTTGGCGGAGGGGCTGACAAAGGATGGGATTCTTGCAGACCTGCGCGAGCAGATGTTCGCCCTGCGCGATGCGTTCGCATTCGTGATTGAGCCACCGTCGGTTCCGGGAATTGGCACCGGCGGTGGTCTAAAGGGGTATGTGCAGGATCGCTCGGGGCGAGGTCTGCTGGCGCTCGAAGGGGCGGCCTGGTCGGTCGCCGGACCTGCGGGACAAGTGCCCGGCATTGTGCAGCCGTTCACACTGTTCAATACGCGCACGCCGCAGATCTGGGCCGAGATCGATCGCACCAAGGCCGAGCAGCTCGGAGTTCCCATCAGCCGCGTGTTCGAGACGCTGTCGGTCTACATGGGCTCGACGTTCGTCAACGACTTCAACATCCTCGGCCGCACCTATCGGGTAACCGCGCAGGCCGACAATCCCTATCGCCTGGAACTGCGCGACGTCGCCAACCTCGAAACCCGCAATGCCACGGGCGAAATGGTGCCGCTCGGTGCGGTGGCAACGTTCTCCGACACGACCGGGCCCTATCGCGTGCCGCGCTACAACCTGTATCCGGCCGCCGAAGTGCAAATGGGACTGGCGCGCGGCATGTCGTCGGGCGTTGGCATTGCCGCGATCGAGAAAATTGCCGCTGAGAAATTGCCGTCCGGGTTCGGGTTTGAATGGACCGAAATTGCGCTCCAGGAAAAGCTCGCCGGCAACACCGCGATCTTCGCCTTTGGGCTCGCCGTGGTCTTCGTCTTCCTGCTGCTCGCCGCGCTCTATGAAAGTCTGACGCTGCCTCTGGCGGTCATTCTGATCGTGCCAATGTGCATCCTGGCGGCGATGATCGGCGTCAACTTGCGTGGCTTGGATCGCAACATCCTGGTCGAGATTGGTCTGGTGGTGCTCGTGGGCCTCGCGGCCAAGAACGCCATTCTGATCGTCGAGTTTGCCAAGCAGGGCGAAGATCAGGGCATGACGCGCTTTGAAGCAGCGGTCGAGGCAGCCCGCACGCGTCTGCGCCCGATCCTGATGACGTCGCTGGCCTTCATTCTAGGTGTCGGCCCGCTCGTGATCGCGACCGGTGCGGGTGCCGAAATGCGCCAGTCGCTCGGCACGGCGGTGTTTTCCGGAATGATCGGCGTCACGCTGTTCGGCCTCATCTTCACGCCGGTGTTCTACGTCTTGTGTCGCGCCCTCGGCGCGAAAAAGGCGACGCCGGTCGAGGCTCCTGGGGCGGCGGGCCCGGGCTAGGCCCATCGCTGATGCCCCGATTTGAAACGCCGTTTAACCTGGAATTAACACCCCACCGCCCATTGTGACCCGACAGGATTTGGGCAAACGCGCGTCTGCGTGTGCGCCGGCTCTCAAGGGTCTCTCTCATGAACACTGCACTCAAGGCTAGTCTGGCGGCGTCGGCGATGTTTCTTGTTCTGCCCGCATCGGCGCCGGCTTTGGCGGCCGATCTCGGTGGCTCGATCAAGGATGACTACGCCGCTCCTGCCATGCAGACCTTCGGCGGCGGCGCTGGCCCGTGCTACGTGCGCGGCGATGTCGGATATTCCGTCGCCGGTGATCCGTCGGTGAGCTGGCCGGTCAACAACGGCGTCTTTGGCGGTGATACCGATGGCGATGGCCTCGTCGACGCCGACGAGATCACTTACAACCGCGTCGGCACCGCAGTCACCAACGTCACTCTCGAAAACACCTGGCTGGCCGAAGGCGGCATGGGCTGCGGAACGGGCTCGCGCGGCTTCCGCGGCGAAGTCATGTTTGGCTATCGTGGCGATCGCAAGCTCGATGGGGAACCCGCTGTCTATGTCCCCGGTCCGACGCCTGGCGATCCGGTTGGTCCCCCGCCGGGCCCGATTGATGACCCTCTGCACACAAGCATTCAGACCTACACGGCGATGTTCAACGTCTATAAGGACCTTGGCATTTATCGCGGGTTCACACCGTACATCGGCGCCGGTATCGGCGTCGCCTATCACGACGTCGATGAAGTGTACTTCACGGGTAACCCGAACCTGGTCAACCGCATCGAGGGCGAGCAC
>JANORU010000451.1:0-9608 GCA_031415475.1 Hyphomicrobium sp. | reverse complement strand
CAGCGCCGTCACATCCAGGCGTTTATCGATCGCTTCAAGGCCAAGGCGTCGAAGGCCAAGCAGGCACAAAGCCGGGTGAAAGCGTTGGCCAAGTTGCAGCCGATCGCCGCCCAGGTCGAAGATCGCGTGGCGCCGATTGTGCTGCCGAGCCCGGATAAGATCCTGGCAAGTCCGCTGTTGCGATTGGAAAACGCCTCTGCCGGCTATGCCCCCGGGGCGGCGATCCTGTCCAACCTAAGTCTGCGCATCGACCAGGACGACCGCATCGCGCTTTTGGGCCAGAACGGCAACGGCAAATCGACGTTTGCCAAACTGATCGGCGGCAAGCTGGAGCCGCTGTCAGGCAAAGTGTTCGGCGCCAACCGGGTGACGGTCGGCTATTTCGCCCAGCACCAGCTCGAGGAACTCAATTCACTTTCGACACCCTACGACTACATGTTGAAGCTGATGCCGGATGGCACGGAAGCGCAGCGGCGAACCAAGCTCGGTACGTTCGGTTTCAGCCACGACAAGGCGGACACCAAGTGCGCTAACCTGTCGGGCGGCGAGAAGGCGCGGCTGCTGCTCGCAATCACCGCCTTCCACAAGCCGCATCTCCTCATTCTCGACGAGCCGACCAATCATCTCGACATCGACAGCCGCGAAGCGCTGATCCACGCGCTCGCCGAGTATGAAGGTGCCGTAATCCTTATCAGCCACGACCGGCACCTGATCGAAGCGACCGCCGACCGGCTGTGGATCGTGCGCGACGGCACGGTCTCGTCCTATGATGGCGACATGGAAAGCTACCGGGAGTTGCTGCTGTCCGAACGGTCGGCCAACACCCGCAAATCGAACGGCGCTGAGGCAGGTGACACCGGCGATGCCAAGGTCGACAAGGCGGCGGCCCGCCGTGCGTCCGCCGAAAAGCGCGCCCAACTCGCGCCGCTCAAGAAAGCTCTGCAGGCGGCCGAGAAATCCGTCGAACGGCTGACCGCCGAACTCGCCAACCGCGATGCCGCGCTCGCCGATCCGGCGCTTTATGCCGATGCGGCCAAGGCTCAGAAAGCGAGCCTGGAACGCGGGCTCCTTGCCAAACAACTACAGGATGCAGAAGGCCAGTGGATGGCGGTCCTTGAGGGATACGAGGACGCAGAGCGGGCGTCCGAGATGCCGGTTGAGTGATGCAGCGAGGCAATGTTGCCTGAAAACACTTTTGACATTCAATCGGGCGGACCCGCTGTGGAGCGCGCCCTAACCCACCGCTCAACACCGGCTATTGCGTTGAAGCGGCTTGAAAAGTTCTGAGAAGCGTCGCCGCTGCAGAAAGATCAGTTCTGATTTTGATACAATCTACGTCGGAGAAGTGGGTTACCATTGCTCATTGGGAGCTGAACGGTTCTGCGTGCGGGGACGCAAGCTGATCAGCGAGGGCCGATTGGCCAGCCGTTTAGTTCCCATCTCCCTGACATTCGTGCCGTTAGATGCTGCTTGCGGCGGCTCAATCGCCGTCAGGCGACAGCGAAACTTCGAGCCGGACGCGATCGCACGCGACCTTCGGGATTTTGCCGCGGCCCTTGGCTTTGGTGAGCACGACAATGCCGAGATCGGAAAGCCGCGCCAGCGTGCGCGTCAAGCTCGCCTTCGGCCGGCCTGACAGTCGCGACAGCTCCGCCAAAGTCTTGGGCTCGGCCGTCCGGATCAGCTTCAACAGTTTCAGGTTGCGGTCGGACAGCAGCCGCAGCAGCTTTTCCGGTTTCGGGGTCTTGACGGTCGTCGTGCCGTTAACCGCCCCGTCCGCTGCATGGCCATTGGCCTGCTTTACGGGCGCAACGTCGGAATGTGCGAGCGAGAAATGTAAGATCTTTGCTTCGTCCATGGTGCTCTTACGTCCCCGAAGGTGGGCGCTGCCGCCGCAAACGCACGGAATGGCGCGCCGTCTGTGCCAAGCGCTCTATGCGCATTTGAGGAGTAAACGTCGGGGGCGGCCGGAAGGATCACCCGGCGAGCCGCCATTCGATGAAAATAGCCAGCGGGAAAATCCCCGCCGCCAGCGTTGTAAAGATTGGTATTTAACCTCGAACCCGGCGAACTCTTCAACCGGCGATACGTGAAAAATCGGCAACCGTTTGCGTCGCCGCGCGAATTTCGCTGAGCATCAGCAGCCGGTTCTTCCTGAGTTTCGGGTCGGGGTCGTTGACCGTCACCGTCTCGAAGAAGTGATCGACGGGTGCCCGCAGTTCGGCCAGCGCCCGCATGGCGCCGTCGAAGTTCTCGACGTTGATGGCCGCCTTGGTGTCGAACCGGACCTTGGCGATGGCTGCGTCGAGCTCGCGCTCGGCGGCCTCTTTGAGCAGTTCGCCGTTCGGCTCGCCGGCGTAGGTGGCCTTATCCTTCTTTTCCTCGATGGCGAGGATGTTGGCGGCGCGCTTGACGCCGGCCAGCAGGTTGGCGCCGTCGTCGGTCTTGAGGAAGCCGTCGAGCGCCTCGACCCGCTTGACGACGAGGGCGAGGTCGTCTTGGCCGGGCAGCGCGAACACGGCGTCGATCAGGTCATGCCGGGCGCCCTTGTCCTTGAGGTAGACTTTCAACCGGTCGGCGAAGAACCGAAGTAGTGACTCGGAGTAGAGTCCATCTACGAAGAATTTTTTTGGGTCTACTTTGCTGAGTTTAGAAGCCCCAAACCATACAGTGTGATCGAACTTTGTCTTTCGCTTCTCATACATTTCGTAGGCCGAGGCGATCTCGCGTGAAAGAGGTACGCGAAGATCATTCTCAATGACCGTCCTAATTAGGCCCAAAGCCGAGCGCCTTAGTTGGAATGGGTCACCTGAGCCTGTCGGGCGCTCATCAATCAAGAAAAACCCGACCAGCGTATCGAGCTTGTCGGCCAGCGCCACAGCGATGGCGACGGCATCGCCGTCTTCCTCGCGCGGCACGACGTCGGTTGGGCCCTTCGGCTTGTAGTGCAGCTCGATGGCGCGCGCCACCTTGGGGTCCATGTTCTCGGCTTGCGCATAGTAGCGGCCCATCAGGCCCTGCAGCTCGGGGAACTCGCCGACCATGCCGGACACGAGATCGGCCTTGCACAGTTGCGCCGCGCGGCCGGCAAGTTCGGGCTCGGCATCGACCGCGCCTGCGATCTGGCGGGCCAGCTCGGTGATGCGCTCCATGCGGTCCCACTGGCTGCCGAGCTTTTCGTGGAAGGTGATGCCCTTCAACTCGAAGTGCATCGGTTCGAGCTTACGCTTCAAATCCTGGTCCCAGAAGAACTTGGCATCGCTCAAGCGCGCCCGGATCACCTTCTCGTTGCCCGACGTGATGGCCGTGCCGCCATCCTCAGCCGTCAGATTGGAGACGAGCAGGAAGGCATTGGCGAGCGATTTGGTCTTAGGGTCGCGCAGCGAAAAGCACTTCTGATGCTGCTTCATTGATGTCGTCAGGCACTCGCCCGGGACGGCCAAGAACTCTTTGTCGAACTTGCCCATCAGCACGACCGGCCATTCGGTCAGCCCAGCGTTCTCGGCCACCAGCGCCTCGTCCTCGACCAAGTGGAGCTTGGCCGCCTTAGCGAGTGCGGCCGCCTGCCCGGCAATCGCGGCCTGCCGCGTAATGGGATCGAGCATCACTTTTTGGGCTTCGAGTTTCGCCTCGTAGTCGGCAAACGACTTAACTTTGAATGGCGCGTTTCCATGAAAGCGATGGCCGCGAGTCGTATCCCCGCTCGTGATGCCGGCCACCTCGAACGGCACAACCTTGCCGCCGAGCAAGCAGACGATCGACTGCAGCGGCCGAACCCATTGGAACGTGCCCGTGCCCCACCGCATCGACTTCGGCCAAGGGAACTTGGCCAGAATTGCGGGAATTGCTTCCGCGATGATCTCCGCCGCCGCCCGTCCCGGCCTATTGATGCGGGCGACGTAGTAATCGCCCTTCTTGTCGTCCTTGACGATCTCGGCCTCTGTGATCGAGGCGATGCCGGCCGCCTTCAAGAAGCCAGCGAGTGCCTGTTCGGGCGCGCCGACGCGCGGGCCTTTGCGTTCTTCCGAAATCGCCGGCGACTGCGCTGGAACGCCCTCGATCACCAGTGCCAGCCGCCGCGGCGTCGCGAAGCTGCGAGCTTCACCCGTCTCCAACCCACTCGCTGTCAGCGCCTCGACAACGAGCCGCTTCAAGTCCTCGGCCGCGCGCGCCTGCATGCGGGCCGGGATTTCTTCGGAAAACAGTTCGAGCAGGAGTTCGGACATGGGTGGTTTTGGGGGGTGCGATGATGAGCGGTTGCGGACAGCCGTCTTAGCTGGTTCACGCGAGGAGGCGAAGGAAAAAAGCTAGTCCGGGTTGACGCTTTAACAACCTACACATATGGTATGTGTAGGAGTAGATTTATGACCATGATCCGCAAGCAGTTCTTCATCGACCGCGACCAGAGCCGACGCCTCAAACGGCTGGCGGCTGCGAAGGGTGTTGCTGAAGGCGAGATCATTCGCGTAGCGATCGAACATAAACTTCAGAATGATCGCGCAGAGTTGGACGATTGGCGCAATGGCCTCAATGCAATCTCCGGCAGCTGGGCCGACCGCCACGATATGCAAGATTTCGTGCGCAAATTACGCAAAGGGTCCGGCCGCCGCCTTAAGCGGCTGGGATTGATGCCAGGCGGCGGCGCGTGAGTGTGCTGCTCGATACGTCAGTCATCATCGATTGTTTGAGACTGCAAGACCGTGCGCGCAAATTCTATGCTGAGCTTCCTGCGCGGGCCGCCGTCTCGGTTATAGCAATCGCCGAGATAGCGGCTGGCACGCGCCGTCGCCGCGAAGAAGACGACGCCGAAAAATTTTGGGGGCTCGTCACCATACTGCCCGTGACCGCTGAAATAGCCCATCGCGCCGGTTCGCACCTGAGGCACTTCAATGCGAGCCATGGCGTCGAGATCGCAGACGCCCTCATCGCCGCCACCGCTGAGCATCACAAGCTTGCGCTGGCGACACTCAACGTGAAGCACTTCCCGATGTTTGCGAAGCTGAAGCGCGCCTATTGAGCCGGAACCGGCGCCGCTGCGGGCACGGTGCCCGGGTCCTTCTCGGCCGTAGCTTTGCCTACAACGTCCAGAACCTTAGCGCCGATATCATCAACCGCGCCGGTGGTCGTTAGATAGCCGAGGCCGACCGCGCACAGCGCCAGATAGAACATGAAAATCGCACCGCGCCCGCGCAGAAACACGAAGCCGATCAGCAGCAGCGTCAGTCCGAGGGCCAGAAGGCCGGCGATGGTTGGTGTCATTGGTGTTCGTCTCCCCTAGTACGTCTCTTGGCCTAGTGTGTTTCTCGGCCTATTACGTTTCTGGTTGGCCGTTTTTGTTATGATCTCAAAGCCCGCCGAGAGCGAGCCCGGCGATGCCGAAAATGATTGCCGCACCGATGAACAGCCACAGCACAAGGCCCGCGCTGGCAACGCCTAGGTAGGACAGTGCCGCGACGAGGCCGACGGCGGCAAGCGATCCGAACAGCACCGGATTGAAGTTCGCCGGCCAGATGCGCCGGACAATCATGCCGACGACGATCGCGCCGATGGCAATCAGCGTCGCTTCGCCGAGCGCCTTCGGATCGTTGAACAGCGACCAGAAGCTCGACTGATAGGGCAGCAGCGTAAGTGCCATCACGCCCGCCCCCCGTCCGTCTCTAGCCACGCGCCGCAGCAGGCCTTGGCAAGGTCACGGACGCGCAGAATGTAGCTCTGCCGTTCGGTGACCGAGATCACGCCGCGCGCGTCAAGCAGGTTGAAGACGTGGGACGCCTTGATGCACTGGTCGTAGGCCGGCAGCGCCATCAGGTGGCCGTCGGCGCTTTTGCCCTTGTCGAGCAGCGCCTGACACTCGGCTTCGGCGTCCTTAAAGTGTTGCAAGAGGATGGCCGTGTTGGCGTGCTCGAAGTTGAAACGCGAATATTCGCGCTCGGCCTGCAGGAACACGTCGCCATAGTTGATCCGGCGCGCGTCGGTGCGGCCGTTGAAATTGAGGTCGAACACCCGGTCGACGCCCTGCACGTACATGGCGAGCCGTTCGAGACCGTAGGTGATTTCACCAGCAACCGGGTTGCAATCGAAGCCGCCGACTTGCTGGAAGTAGGTGAACTGCGTCACCTCCATGCCGTTGCACCAGACTTCCCAGCCAAGACCCCAGGCGCCAAGCGTCGGGCTCTCCCAATCGTCCTCGACAAAGCGGATGTCATTGAGTTTGGTATCGATGCCGATGGCATCGAGGCTTTGCAGATAGAGGTCGAGAATGTTGTCCGGTGATGGCTTCATGATCACCTGGAACTGATAGTAGTGCTGCATCCGGTTCGGGTTCTCGCCGTAGCGGCCATCCTTTGGCCGCCGCGAGGGCTGGACGTAGCAGGCGTTCCACGGCTTCGGCCCAAGTGCGCGGAGCGTCGTGGCGGGATGAAACGTACCGGCGCCGACTTCCATGTCATAGGGTTGCAGCACGACACAGCCCTGCTGACCCCAGAACTGTTGCAGCGTCAGGATCAGATCCTGAAAGGCTTCCCGCGGGCGCAGAGCGGCGACAGTTTTTGTTGTCATTTCAAGGGGCTCTGGGGATGCCGTGGCGGCAAAAAATGTTCTGTTCGGCGGCACTATACGTATTCTCGCCCCGTCGTCACTACATATGATGTCAACTGAGTTGGGCGAGTCGGGCGACTTGGCGACCCCTGACCGGTGGGAGGCGACGCGTGGATATCTTGAGCTGGCTGATGTGGGCGGTGACGAGCATGCTGTCGCTCATCTGGTCGATCGGCTGGTTCCTGCTCGGCGGCTGGGTGTCGACGCTCGCCCAAATCCTCGTCCTGATCGCCATCGTGTTCTTCTACAAATACGGCTGGCAGCGCGCGCCGGCTGAAATAGCCGCCCGGCTCTCAACCGCCGGCCGCTATGCCTGGGGCTGGGTCCGCGCCCGCGAAACAGCGCCCGCCGGTGGTCCGCGCGTCGAAGTCCGCGAAGTCGTCCGCACAATTCACGTCAAGGAAGTGGGTGACATCAATTTTTCGACGTTCCTGTCGCTTTTGATGTTCGCGGGACTGTGGGTGGTCGCGCTGACCTGAGGCGGTGTCACAAAAATTCCGTTGAGTTAGGCCCGGGCCGGCGCAAGATGAGCGGTGGCGGGGGCCAGCGTCGTCTTGTGCAAGGAGTTCCAGTATGGCCGTTCTCAAAGTGATCGAACTGATGTCCGACAGCTCCAAGAGCTGGGAGGATGCGGCGCAAAAAGCCGTCGATAAGGCCGGCAAGTCGCTTAAGGGAATCCGGTCGGTCTGGATTCAGGATTTCTCGGCCATCGTCGATAGCAAAGGCAAGCTCTCGACCTTTCGCGTCAACTGCAAGGTCAGCTTCGAGGTCAAGGACAAGGGTTAGAGCATTTTCCGACGAAGTGGTCGCCGGTTCGTCGCAGAAAATGCGAAAAAACAATATTCTAGAGCGCGGATCCGATTCCATCGGATCGCAAAGCGCTCTAGGCGTCAGTCGCCTTAGGCCGGTAGACGCCCGTCGCGGAATCGTACTCCAGCGAGCCGAGGTCTTTCGGGTGATGCCCGGCCTGAGCCGCACGCTTGCGTGCTTCTGCGCGCTGCCGGTTCGCTTCGGCGTGGGCTTCGAGCGTGCGCGCGATCGCCCGTGACGCGGCGAAAATCCCAGCACCGGCGAGGACTGCGATCAACAACTGAGGCATGTTTGCCTCCCTAAATTCTGGCGGCTGGCGCGGCTACAATCCGTACCGCGACCACAGCGCCCGTGTTTCCGCAGCAGAGATCAAATCATCGGCCAAAGCAAGGCGGTCAAGCGCCTCAAAGTTAAGCATCGGTCCGCGCCGCAGCCGCGACAGCAGCCCGCCCTTTTCGAGCTGTACGAGCTTGAGCTTGACCTTGTCGCCGTAGAGTTCGCGCATCTTGGTTCGAACGTCGGCGATGCCGTCGATCAGCCCATAGTCGAGCGCCTTCGGCCCGCTCCAGAACGCGCCGGAGAACAGCTCTGCGTCCGGCGCCTTGAGCTTGCCGGCGCGCCGGTCCTTGACCTCGCTGATAAACACGTCATGGACGTCGCGCTGCAAAGCTTTCAGTCGCTCCACGTCCTCGGCCTTTTCCGGCATGAACGGATCGAGGATGCTTTTTGACAATCCCGACGTATGCACGCGCCGGTCGATGCCGAGCTTGTCGATCGCCTTATCAAACCCGAAGCTTGCCGAAATGACGCCGATCGAGCCAACGATCGACGACGGCTCGGCGTAGATCTCGTCACCGGCCAGCGCGATGTAGTAGCCGCCAGACGCCGCCACGTCCTCGCAGAACACGTAGACCTTCTTTTTATTCTCGGCGGCAAGCTGACGAATGCGCTTCAGGATCAGGCTCGACTGCACCGGCGATCCGCCCGGCGAATTGATGACGACCGCCACCGCCGGCAGCTTCGACATCTCGAACGCCTTTTCGATCGGTCCGGCGAGCGAGGCAATCGACAGCCCCGGGCGGAGTGGCGTCACCATGCCTATGGGGCCGTTGAGCCGCAGTACGGGAACGACATTCGAAGACGAGAACGGCCACATGTGGGAGATGCTTTCCTTGGGGGTAAGACGTTGGCTCATACATAGGTGACGTGCCGCCGTCCTGCCAGCCGGTCATCGCACAGGAAGCGCAGCGCCTTCCTTTAAGATGCTGGCAGACTGCGCCGTAAAGGCATGCCCGTCCTCGTGCAAAACATGCCCGGCCAGAATCGTCAGCGGAGCCCGGCTGCCTTTGATGCCCTGGACAATGACGCGGATGGCCGGCTCGCCGATGCGCGGGTGGACTGGCAGAATTCTCAGTCCCCCGAACCGGCGTGCCAAGGCCGCCAGCAAGTCGTCCAGGGCTTCGGCCTTGTGAATGATCGTGGTTGTCCCGCCGGGTTTTGCCATCCGCGCCGCAAACCGCGCCCAGTCGTCGAGCGTGCCATCTGGCATTTCGTGAGACGCCGATTTCAACGGATCGGCCGCCGATGTGCCGTCGCCGGTGGTATGGAATGGCGGATTGGCGAGCACGTGATCGAAACTTTCGGCGGCCAGGCCTGGGGCCCCGGCCGCGCGGTCGCGGGCGGCGATATCGCCGGTGACGACATCAACACGGTCTGCCAACCCGTTCCGCTCGGCATTGGCGCGTGCGAGTTGTGCCAGCGGCGGCTCGCGTTCGAGCAACGTCACCGGCGTATCGCCAACACGCGCCGCCACGCACAAGCCAACCGTGCCAACCCCCGCCCCGCAATCGAGCACGCGGTCGCTTTGGCCAAAAACCGCCGGACAGGCCGCGGCGAGCAACACGGCGTCGATGCCGGCTCGATAGCCGGTTTTCGGCTGGCGGATCATCAGCCGTCCGCCGAGAAACGCATCCTCGCTCGTGGCCAACTCTGGTTCGGCGGTGCGCGACATCAGGGACCCGGCTGTTGGCTGAGATAGGCTTTGAGATCGGCCGCGCTAAGAACCCGCTGCGCCTGCCCGAGATCATCGGCATCGACCAGCACCCGGCACGGAAATATCCCGATTGAGCCTTCAAGGATGCTCATGTTGCGGTCCATGACGAACACCTCGATACCGGCATCCGCCAGCAGGCTTTCGACGT
>JANORU010000450.1:0-14416 GCA_031415475.1 Hyphomicrobium sp. | reverse complement strand
ACCTACGGCGCGGAGCAAATTTCAACGCCGCAACTTCGCCGGGTGTGCGGCGGCCCGAGCCGGCCAACGCAGTTAAGACTTTGTTAACGGGGCCGTGGGAACGTGGGCGCGTTCCGCTTCTGTTCTGTGGTGACGCGTATGCGCCGGCTGCCAAAGTTCGCGCTCATTGGATTTCTCGGTTACGCCGTCGCGACGGCCGGCCCTGAGCAACAAACTGCGATCATCGACGGCACGCTTGCGATCAAGGACGCGGCCCTCGACGCCTGCCAGCGCCAGGGAAGTTTGTGCGCGCAGGCCATCGGCTACGCCGGGTCGGCGATCAGCGGGGCGATGAACGACGATCCCGCGCCGTGGCTCGACGATCCGGCAAAGCGCGGGCCTCCGAACAAATCGCAGACAGTGGCGCCGCGGAGAGATGAGAGGGGGTGAGTGATCGCCTAATCAATGATGGCGCCCGTCTCATCCACAATCGCTTTGCTCAATTCGCTAATACCCACCCCATTCGTCATAGCCGCGCCATGAAAACATCGCGGTCCAAAAGTTCGCGCCTCGTCGCGACGGATTTCGCCGAGATCAACGTTCTAAGGAACGGGCTCTAGAGAACAGGTTCTAGGGAACGAGGCAAACTCCCGCCACCCCGTCATCCTCGCGTAGGCGAGGACCCAGTCAGGCTTCACACCGAAGACAGCTGGCGTCATAGAGGAGTGCGGGATTGGCGGGATGGGAAGAAGTCGAATTCGGCGACGGAATTTGCCAAAAGCCACGTTCTAGAGAACAGGGCCGTCTCCAACCACACCGTCATCCTCGCGTAGGCGAGGACCCAGACAAGCTTCAAGCCGAAGACAGTTGAATTTGGTTTGCTGTTGCGCACAAGGGCGAGCGAATGCTGGACAAAGTACCCTGCATTTACATCCTAGCCAGCGCGCCAAATGGCACGCTGTACATCGGCGTCACGAGTGACCTTTACGGCCGAATGGCCGAGCATGTGCAAAAGCTCAGACCCGGGTTCGCGGCAAAGTACAACGTCACGCGCCTCGTCTACTATGAGCACTGCGAAACGATGGCCGAGGCTATCGCCCGTGAGAAACAGCTTAAGCACTGGAACCGGGCGTGGAAACTCAGGCTGATAGAGCAGATGAATCCGGGATGGGACGACTTGTTCGACCGCGTGAGAAACGAAATATTGGCGGGTCCGTTTGATGCGAAAGGGGGACTCTTCCGACGGTCGTCGTGAGGCGAGTTGTCTGGGTCCTCGCCTTCGCGAGGATGACGGGAGGAGAGAGAGGGGTGTTTACGCGCGCGATCGCTACGCTACCGCTTCGCGACGCGGCCATGACGGGAGGAATGGGTTGTGGAAGTGTGGCACCAATGCAGAAAGGCCGCCACCGACCCCAACCCAATTCTCACTGGTGCCGCTGCGCTACTTCGTCAACGGCGGCCGCAAGGGATTTACTGATCGCTCGGGCACCAACGGACGCTGCGGATACTCAGGCACGATAGGTCTCTGGGGAATTTCCGGTATAAACGGACGTTGCGACCTCTCCGGCAGAATGGGTCTTTGCAGTAGGCTGGGTTTCATGTTTTAGCCTTTCAATAGTCTTGCTGTCGGCCCGGATCGTCGCCGGCCTCGCGAAAACGCCAACATCGTTCACTCCTGTCCCAGACGACGTTGTTTGTTGACAGTTGTTTGAATGCTTTGAGGACGGAGGCACCGATGGCGTCATTGCCATTGTCATTAGTGTAGACGAACGCATCGCCAAATCGGTCGCGTATTTCCACTGCCGCAACGTACTGGTAGAGAGGGTTCTCGGCATCGATCTGCTCAAGCATCCATCGAGCGACGTCACTTGGATTTGGACTTGGCATCTTCGACATCCGAATACGGAAGCAGTGACTCGGTCGAGAAATACCCGTGCTCCAGTTTCTTTCCACCGAACCACTGGCACTTAGTTCCGATACTTAGGTCAACATCCGCGACTGTCATGGTGGGGCCACCTGATTTGAGCCGGACCAAGTCACCGACTTTGAATGTCGTCAACTTCATGAAAAGCATGTCCTTTGTAATAGAGCGACAGCGCCGACACACACGCAACGCTGTCGCCAAACATCAGCCGCGCGGCGGGAATGGATCGTTCCCGTAGCTGTCGGAGTCGCGGATGCGACCGTCGGGGCGGTGGACGATCACCTCTCCACCCTCGCGTCTAGCAGTGGAGCGAGCCTGCTCCTGTGCGTTACTCTGCGTGCGGTGGCGAGACGAGACGTCGTTGGCACCCTCACGGCGGGTTGCCCAACCATTCCCATGAGGGACAACGTGGACACGCTTGCTCATGTGCGCATGTTCCTTCTGATCGTTGGAGCAAAGCCCAACGGTGGACACGTGCACTGTTCAGTTGACAGGGGAGGGCGACGCAGTCCACGGTCCGCATTACGAGACGCCCTGCCACTGAACAGTGCGGCGAAACTCGAACGCGACAAACGAACTAGGGGACGCTGTACGGCTGCTTTGGGGGCAGCCGTTAACTATTTAGCATTTTTGGTATCACAAATCAAGGGCGAGTTCACCCTTGGTTCGCTTTTTGTTGCGCCCATTGTCGGCGCGGCCGTCCGAAGTATTCCGGGTCCCGAGCGAATTTTAGGATTGGATCTCAGGAGCATTGTCGCGACACGAATGGAGCGCCGTCTTCCCTCTTATCGTGACCCTGCCATCGTCACTATGGGAACGGAAAGAACGGGTTGTCCTCGTCGCCTCACCCCACCAACTTCCCCAACTCCTCGACAATCGCTTTGCCCATGTCGATTGTTCCCACCTGTTTCATGCCGGGCTGCATGATGTCGCCGGTGCGCAGGCCCTTGGCGAGGACGTTGGCGATGGCGGTGTCGAGCAGGTCGGCGTCGGCGCCCATGTTGAGCGAGTAGCGCAGTGCCATGCCGAACGAGGCGAGAGTGGCAATTGGATTGGCGAGGCCCTGGCCGGCGATATCGGGCGCCGAACCGTGGACCGGCTCATAGAGCGACAGGCGCTTGCCGGTCTTGGCATCCGGGCTGCCTAACGAGGCCGACGGCAGCATGCCAAGCGAGCCGGTGCACATCGCCGCTTCGTCGGACAGCACGTCGCCGAACAGATTGTCGGTGACAATGACGTCGAACTGCTTCGGGTTGCGAACCAGCTGCATGGCGCAGTTGTCGGCCAGGATGTGTTCGAGTTTGACGTCGGGCGCGTAGGACTTGTGGACCGACGTGACGACTTCCTTCCACAGCACGCCGGTCCGCATGACGTTGTGCTTCTCGGCCGAGTGGACCTTTTTGCCCCGCTTTCTCGCGAGATCGAACGCGACCTTGGCGATGCGCTCGATCTCGTGGGTGGAGTAGATCTGCGTGTCGACGGCGCGCTTCTCGCCGTTTTCGAGCGTCACGATTTCCTTAGGCTCGCCGAAGTAGACGCCGCCGGTCAGCTCGCGCACGATCATGATGTCGAGGCCTTCGACCAGCTCGCGCTTCAGCGAGGAGGCATCGGCGAGCGCGGGGTAGCAGATCGCCGGGCGCAGGTTGGCGAACAGGCCGAGGTCCTTGCGCAGGCGCAGCAGGCCGGCTTCGGGGCGCGCGGCGTAGGGCACGCTGCTCCATTTCGGCCCGCCGACCGCGCCGAAGATGACCGCATCGGCCGCTTTGGCTTTGGCAACGCAGGCGTCGGTGATGGCAACGCCGTGCTTATCGTAGGCGGCGCCGCCGACCAGATCGGTTTCGGTCTCGAATTTGGCGCCATTTTTTCGCGTATTCAAAAAGGCGATCAGCCGCTCGACTTCGGCCATGGTTTCGACGCCGATGCCGTCGCCGGGAAGGAGGAGCAGTTTGGTGCTTGCCATGGGGCGGGTCGCCTGCTGAGAGGGGTTGTGATTTGATCCCGTGGCTCTATCCCTTGGCGTTCGCGGCGGCAAGGCGATGGGGCAGGTTTGGAGGTCGCAGGGTGGCGATAAAGTGGAACTGGATCGGGTTGTTTGCTCTGGCGCTGCCAGTCCTCGTTTTGCCGGTGCTTTCGGCCCGGGCGGACAACGTTGCGGGGCAAGGCGGCCTCAAGCTGTCGTTTCCGCTCGCCTGCGAGTTGGGCAAGTCCTGCTTCGTGCAAAGCTACGTCGATTTGGATGAGACGGCGGGCGAGCAGGATTTTGCCTGCGGGTCGGCCACCTATGACGGCCACGACGGCACCGATTTCCGCGTGCTGTCCGCTCACGAAGCCGGCGCCGGGGTTGATGTGCTGGCGGCCGCCGATGGCGTCGTCAAAGGCATGCGGGATGGGATGGCCGACGAGTTGTTCAAGCCCGAGGACCGGCCGCTGATCGCCGGGCGCGAGTGCGGTAATGGCGTGGTCATCGACCACGGCGGCGGCTTTGAAACGCAGTACTGCCATATGAAGCAGGCCAGCGTTGTTGTGAAGAGCGGCGATAAGATTGCGCGCGGGCAGACGCTCGGCGAGGTCGGCTATTCGGGCATGGCGCAGTTTGCCCATCTGCATTTGACCGTTCGAGAGAACGGCGTGGTGATCGATCCGTTCCTGGCCGGTCCCCGGTCACAAGCATGTGCACGCGACGCTGCACGGGCGCGGGGGCTGTGGGATGAAACGCTGCCCACCAATTTCATGTATGCCAACGGCGAGATTATCGCATCGGGGTTTTCAGGTGGCGTGCCGCAGCTCGAGACGCCGGAGACCGATGGGGTGGCGGCGCCCGCCAGCGCGCAAAGCCCGCAGCTGTTGTTCTACGCGCGGTTCATAAACTTGAAGGGTGGCGACAAGATTCGTCTGACGATCAGCGGGCCGGAAGGCTTCAACGACACAACCCTCAGCGAACCGCTGGGGCGGAACAAAGCCAATTACCTAGCCTACAGTGGCAAGAAACTCAAAACCGAACGCTGGCCGCCGGGCGTCTACAAAGGCACAGTCGACGTCGTACGGGACGATCGCTCGATTGCATCGTCAGGCGCCGAACTTGAGCTAAAGTAAGCTCGCTTCAATTGCTTTTTACAGCCTCGGCAGGCTTTTTCGCCTTGCTGGTTTTGGCTTTAGGGTCGGCCGCTTCTTTGCTGGTGCTGGCGATCTTCGTCGTCTTGGCGGTGGTCGCCGCCTTAGTGGTTTTCGCAGCACCCGCGCCCTTCGTAAGCTTGGCGGGCTTTGCGTCGTTCGCTGTCGAGGCGACTTTGGTTGTCTTGCCGGTTTTGACTTGCGGGTCGCTCTTGGCAGTCTTCACCACCGTCTTGGCGTCGGCGGATTTGGTGTTGGCAACGGCTTTGGCAGTCTTTTTAGCGCCCGTGTCTGCCTTTGCCGCCGTCACGGTGGCGGATTTTTTAGCGGTCTTACTGGTTGTGACCTTCACTGGTTTGCTATTCGCGTCCGGCTTGCTCGATTTGGCAACCTTGGTGGCTTTGCCGGATTTTGCCATCGTGTCTGAAACCGTTGCCTTAGGCTTTTTCGCTGATGCGCTGCCCTTGTCCGCAGTCTTTGAGGACTTGGCAGTCGGTTCGCTCTTGGTGGATTTTTCCGATTTGACTGGCTTGCCGGCGATCTTCTTGTCTGACTTTTTGGCGGCTGGCTTGTCAGGGGTCTTGGTTGTGGCGGCTGCCGGTTTGTCGTCGGACTGAGCGTTGGCGTTCGGCGCTTCTTTGCCGCCGTCGAGGTTCGCCTTGTATTTCTCAATATCGGCTTTGGTGATGTCGCCGGCTTCGACCAACGCGACGATGCAAGGGGAGGACAGACCCGGTCCGACGCCGCGCATGCATTGGCGAAGCGTCTCGCTGCCGACGGCGTGCGCGCTGCAATGCTGCAGGTAGTCACCCTGGCAAGCCGACTTGACCTTGTCACTGACGGCGTTGGCCTTGGGGCTTGCAACGGCCACAGCCACCATCGCCACGATCATGGCGATAGCACGCGGTGGCAGCCGATAACCCTTTATGCTCATAGCGTTAACCAGTCCGATGAATGTTGGCCGGCAGACTGGCACCATCGTCCGCCGCTGGCAACCCGCGAGTTCGCGCAGCGTGACGAACTGGTTATTCCGGCGTTTTTTGATCGCTGGATCAGCAATGGCGGCCGGATTAGCCGATATACGGCAGCTTTACGAGCAGTAGAAAGCCGTTGATGGTCAGCAGCACACCTGCGACGCCGAGAAAAGCGCTGGCAACGAGAAGCGGCCCGGCATGGGTGATGAGCGCGATCGATGCGAGTACGATGGCGATTTGTAGAAGCGCCTGGCCGTAATCGAAGTACGGATCCCGGCTCAAGGCGAGGTCGCGTTCGACTTCGAGACGCTTGCCCTTGTCAAACAGCTGATCGAGACCCTCGCGCTTGGCGTCGTCCTTGTCCGGGTCCTTGGTCAGGATTTCGTCTTGCTTCTTGTAGTCGGCGATCTTGGCGGAGATTTTCGCGCGCACGTCGTCGGGAAGTCCAGGGTCACTAGCCAATTTTATTTCAAACTCGTCGACTGCGACGCGTAGCACATGGCGGCGCATGTTCTTGGCTTGAAAAAATGACCAGGTGTCAGCCGCTTCAATGTTTCTGAGCGTCGCGATCTTGGCGGCGTTGCCACCGCCCATGCTGCAAATTGCCAGAACGACGGCGAGAATGCCGATGTAGACGCCAATCCAGCGGTCGCGGTCGCGACGGTTCGACTCTTCCGCCTGGCGTGAGAGTTCATCCCACACCATTGTCGCGGCCTTCCGAAGTCACGAGTTCGTTGCGATCCAACACGCTGCCCTGTGCGTCGAGGCGATAGACGATCGGTGCACCGGTCGCCAATTCGCGCTGGATAATCTGTTCGCCGGTCAATCCTTCCAGCTGCATGATCAAGGCCCTGAGAGAATTGCCGTGGGCGGCGACGATGACGGTTTTACCCGCGGCCACGACGGGCCAAATCTTGGCTGCATAATAGGGAAGCACGCGATCTGCGGTATCTTTGAGGCTTTCGCCGCCGGGCGGGGGAATGTCGAAGCTTCGCCGCCAGATCATGACCTTATCTTCGCCGAAGCGGGATTTGGCCTCATCTTTGTTGAGACCGGAGAGCTCGCCGTAATCGCGCTCGTTCAGGGCTTCGTCTTCCTCGGTGGTGATGCCTGACTGGTTCATCTCGGACAGAATGATGTCGAGTGTCTTTTGCGCGCGCCGCAGTTTGCTGGTGAAGGCGAAATCGAATCTGATGCCCGTGTCGCGCAGCACGCGGCCCGCCCAGCGGGCTTCGATGACGCCCTTCTCGGTGAGGTCGGGGTCGCGCCAGCCGGTAAACAGATTGAGCCTGTTCCACTCGCTCTGGCCATGACGCACCAGCACCAGAGTCAGCGGCTTGGAAGCGGCGATTTTTGTGTGCTGCGTCACGCCGGTCATCGATCTCAAAGACCCAGAACGTCGATCATCGAGTAGAGTCCGGGTTTCTTGCCATGCCCCCAGATCGCGGCCTTGACGGCGCCGCGCGAGAAGATCGCGCGATCGGCGGCGTGGTGGCTCAGAGTAATCTGCTCGCCGTCACCGGCAAAAATGACGCTGTGGTCGCCGACCACGCTGCCACCGCGCAGTGTCGCGAAACCGATTTCGCCCCGCTTGCGGGCACCGGTATGGCCATCGCGAACGCGCACGGAGTGGTGATCGAGGTCGATGCCGCGGCCATCGGCAGCGGCGCGGCCAAGCAGGAGCGCGGTGCCGGACGGCGCATCGACCTTGTGGCGGTGATGCATTTCGACGATTTCGATGTCGTAATCAGCGTCGAGGGCCTTGGCGACGCGGCGCGTCACCTCGGCGATCAGGTTGACGCCGAGACTCATGTTGCCGGATTTGACGATCACGGCATGGCGGGCGGCGGCGTTGATGGCCGCTTCATCCTCCAATGAGAGTCCGGTGGTGCCGATCACGTGAACAATCCGCGCGTTGGCGGCAAGACCTGCGAATTCGAGTGTGGCCTTGGGTGACGTAAAATCGATGATCGCGTCGGCCCGCGTCATGAGTTCCAATGGATCGCCGGTGATCAGGCAGCCGACCTCGCCAACGCCGGCAACAAAGCCAATGTCCTGGCCGATGGCCGGTGAGCCGTGGCACTCCGATCCACCGATCAGCGTAGCGTGCGGATCGCTCATCACGGCGCGCACCAACTCCCGGCCCATGCGGCCGGCAGCGCCCATCACCGCAATTCTCAGCTCTGCCACACTAGTACCCACAATCACTGAAGGGTGATACGTCTGATCGCCGGTCATCGAGGTGATCCGGCAGGAGAATGGCGCGGCCCGTAGCCCATGCTACGGGCAAGCCGTTCGACGCACCGGGCGCCCGAGGGCGGCGACCCGGCGGGCAAACGAGGTTGACCGCCAGCGGCGTCGAGCCGCTCGTGCGATGCGAAAGCATCGCCCTTCGCGTCCCTCCTGGCTGGCGGTCAACCTCGTTCGTCATACGTATCACCCTTCAGTGATTGTGGGTACTAGGCCTCCGTGTCGACAATTGCCCGGCGATATACCAACCGGGACCCGGGGCGTGAAGTGCCCCACCCCGGTCATGAC
Organism: Hyphomicrobium sp.; assembly: GCA_031415475.1. Taxonomy (GTDB): domain Bacteria; phylum Pseudomonadota; class Alphaproteobacteria; order Rhizobiales; family Hyphomicrobiaceae; genus JAGVSR01. The sequence goes on along the minus strand of JANORU010000450.1, from coordinate 5,890 downwards.
TTAGCCGACGTCTCGGATTTTGAGGCCGCGAAACGCCGCATGGCTTGCTGGATCAGGTGCTTAGCCTCATCCACATCGCCCCAATGGTCGATTTTGACCCATTTTCCCGGCTCAAGATCTTTGTAGTGGGCGAAGAAATGCTCGATTTGCTGGGTCGTGATAGCGGGCAGATCTGTATAGTTGCGGACATTGTCGTAGCGCATGGTCAGCTTGCTGGTCGGCACGACAATCAGCTTTTCGTCGCCGCCGCCGTCATCCTCCATCACCAGCACGCCGACCGGGCGGCAACTGATGGCCGCTCCCGGAATAATCGCGCGGGTGTTGCAGACCAGAGCGTCGATCGGGTCGCCGTCCGCCGACAGGGTGTGGGGCACAAAACCGTAGTTTCCGGGGTAGCGCATCGGTGTGTACAAGAATCGGTCGACAAACAACGTGCCCGACGCCTTGTCCATCTCGTACTTGATCGGCTCGCCGCCGACCGGCACTTCGATGATAACGTTGACGTCGTCCGGCGGATTGGTGCCGGTCGGGATGGCTTCGATGCGCATGGAGGCTCACTCATCGGCTGGCGTTGGCGAATAACTGCACTGTTCTCAGCCTGAGACAACGCGCGAAGCTGGGCCGTCCCCAGGCGAGTAGACGGACAGGCTGTACCCTGTCTTCAGCTCCAGGCGTACGCGACCTTTTTGAGCCGGGCGCTGCCGATCTGTTCGGTCGTTTCGCCGATCGGCCGGCCGCCGCGGCGCCAGTAGAAATCGCCGGCTTGGGTATTGTCGGCCAGTGCCCAGACGACGAGCCCGTCGAGGTTCAAGTGATCGAGCTGGCCGCGCGCCGCTTCGAACAGCAGTTCACCAAGGCCCAAACCCTGGTAGACAGGCGACAAATACAGCTCGTAGATTTCGCCGTGTTGTGCGCCACGCCGGCGGGCGGGGCCGAACGTCACGTAGCCGGCAATCTTGTCCTGAAATTCGAGGACCAACGTACGGTCGCCGTTGCGCAGAGCCTTGCCCCACCACTGCGGGCCTCGGCGGCGAACGATGTTGTCCAACTGCACGTGGGGAATGATGCCCCGGTATGCCCCTTGCCAGGACAAGCGGAACACATCTGCCAGGGCCAGAGCGTCGGCGCTCTTGCCCTTGCGAACGCTGACATCGGAACGCCACAGCAACATACTGTCGACTATAGCGAGAACCGTGCCAGAGCGGGAGCGTTCTGTTAACGATTGCCGGCCACGCGTGGCTACTAGAGCCTGGAAGCCTGAAATTGAACCAATTCTGTTCGCGCGGGGCGAGCGGATCCGGCAGGAGGGGCGCGCAGTCCGATGCCTGCGCATCGGACGAGCGTCTCGACGAACCGGGCCGCCACCCGGCGCGAACCCGGCAGGGACGGGAAGATTTGCGAGGAGACCAAGGGGTTCGGTGCAGTCCGTACGGTCAGTACGGACAAGCCGGGGCCCGCCGTGGATCGTCGCAAATCTTCCTCGTCAGAATGGCTCAATTTCAGGCTTCCAGGCACTAAGCAAAAAGCCCGGAACCGAGGTTCCGGGCTTCCTGAAAATACGCGATATTCTCGCGAAGAGCGGCGCTTAGCCGGCCTTCTTGATCTGGTCGAAGGTCTTGGTGGCGGCGGCGTTCATGGTCTCGAACGTCTGCTGCGTGACCTTGGTTGACAGTTCGAACAGCTCCTTAGCCTGGTTCGTAGCGGTCGCGAACTGCTGCTGCACGAAGTTGGTCTGGAGGCGGAGAACGTCGGGAAGGGTCCGGGCGCGAGCGACAGCGCGGGCTGCATCAAACGCGGCTTCCGTGTTGGATTCGGCGTTGCGCATGACCTTGTCGCCGATCGTCTTGGCGCCAGCATGGGCGGCCAACATGACGTCTTCCATAACCTTCACGCCGTCCTTGGTGACGGTGTGGATCTTTTCGTAAGCTTCGCGGCTGCGAGCAACGCCTTCTTCAGCCATCGCCTGAACGTTTTCAGGAATGCGGGCTTCCTTGGCGGCCGAGAACATGTCCTGGGCCTGCTTGGTGAACTGGTCGGTCATCGGTGGTCTCCGTGGGGTCTAATCAAAGGGGTCAGCGGGGAATTCGTGTAAGACAACTGTGTTCTACCACGAATATGGTGCAGCGCAACATAAAAGTTGTCACACCGCAGCAAGTTCACTTATGGCGTTGATTATGCATGATATATTTGACAAGTCCGTGACGGTGCCCAGGTTCTATGTTGCGAAGCACAAGGGTTCTCGCAAGCGACGCCCCGCGTTGGCACCTAGAGCATTTTCCGACGAAGTGGCCACCGGTTCGTCGAAGAAAATGCGACAAAACAATAATCTAGAGCGTCGGGAAGGCCTGGCGATAGCCAAGAGCGGCTGGATCGAAAATGACATCGCGGGGCACTAAGGGTCGCGCAAGGGCGAGGCCTTCGAGCGTCCGGCAACGGGACAGTGCCACGTAGGTTTGGCCGTGGGCGAACGTCCCCCGCCCGAGGTCGATATACACCCGGTCCAACGTCAGGCCCTGGGCTTTGTGGATGGTCAGCGCCCAGGCGAGACGCAGCGGCAGTTGCTTGAAGGTTCCGGCGACGGTTTCGACAATCTTGCCGGCTGCCTGATCGAAGGCGTAGCGACGCGATTCCCAGGCGACCGGTTCGACTTCGTGCTCTTTGCCGCCGATCTCGATCCAGACCTTTTTGTCGTCGAGCCTGGACACGCGGGCAATCGAACCGTTCACCCATCGCCGTTCACTGTCATTGCGGAGCAGCATCACCTTGGCGCCGGGCTTGAGGACCAATGTCTGGTCGGTCGGCTGCGCGGCGGTGTTGAAATCGCCGGTCACGCCGGCCTCGAATGCCTTGGCCGTGCCCGGCAGAGCGTCGAGATAAGCCATGTTGATGCGCTGGGCGGCGGCGTTGGTGGGCGTCAGAATGACGTACGGCTCACCTTGGCCGAGGGTGCGGATCGGGTTCACCCGCTCGTTCAAGATTTCGAGGTCGTCTACTTCGACGTCGCCTTCTCGAATGCGATTGAGAACGCGGATCAGTCCTTCGTCGCTTTGCCGGAACACTTGATCGAGCTCTAAAGCGACAGTTCCCGCGCCTTCGCGCAAGGCATGGACAGAAAAGAAGAACGGCCCACCGTGCTCGCTTTCCAAGTGCTGTGCGACCTCAGCCTCCTGCACCACGGGTGGCAACTGATGGAGGTCACCAAACAACACTAGGCGAACGCCACCGAACGGATCGCGCGGCCGGCCGCGATTGATGCGCAAGGCCTGATCGATGGCCCACATCAGGTCGGAGCGCACCATCGAAACTTCGTCGATGACCAGCATCGACATGCGCCGCATGACCTGGCCATTGCGGCTTCTGCGAATTTCATCCTTTTTGATCAGCCGTGGAGGAAAGCCGAAGAACGAGTGGATGGTCTGACCGCCGACGTTGACGGCGGCAAGGCCGGTCGGCGCGAGCACAACGACGTCGTCGGGGAGCATGTCGCGCAGCGTGCGAAGAAGCGTTGACTTGCCTGTTCCGGCGCGGCCGGTAACGAACAGATGTCCGCCGGGCTCGCTCAAATACGCCAGCGCCTGACCGTATTGCGCCGTCGGCGTAATGCCGTCCGGCCAAGGCTTCTGTGGGGCCAGCAGTTGGCTCAAGGCGGCAGGTTCACATGGCTGGAGAGCGGCGCATCGCGCGCCGTGCCACCCTGTTACGTGACCCGTCCTGGGCTGTCAAAGAGAGGGGTTCAGCGAAGCCCGATAATCGAGCGCAGAACGACCACGTCCCGGTCAGTCGTCGAGGAGGGAAGCTCGATCAGCTCGCGCGGCTGCAACGACATGACGGCGCGGCGGTAGGCATAGCCGTCATCGTCATAATTGGTTTCAATGCGAACGGCGGTGATGCGATTGAACGGCACGGTATAGACGGTATGGGCAAAATTGCCCGAGCGCACGATATCGACCGTGCGCCGTGCCGCATCAGCGCGGACAGCAAGAGTGACGCCAGGGCTGAGCAACGTGACGACGAACAACGTGCCGGCGCAGACCGCAATCAACAGCAGAATGGCGACAATGATGAAGCGGGCGTCGTGCAGCGCGTCGGGTTGGATGAGGATGAACAGCGTCAGTGGGATGGCAAGGCCAATCAGCACCGGCACAAGCGCGTGCAAGCCCTTGTAGCTGCCGAGCTGGGAGGACGAATATTGCGGATCGGCAAATTCGTAGTGGCTGTGTGCCGGCGTGGAACTGCTCATGCTACTCACCTTAACGCCCATCGCGACGCGGTCGCCGCGCCCTTAAGAAACTAATGAGAATTCGAGAAGATGCCGTTAATCCCGGCACGTCTTGACTTAAAGAAATTCACAATTCGTGTTGCAACACAAGAAAACGGCCGCCTTTCAGCGGCCGTTTCGAGACCGTTGTCAATAGGGCGAACTCAGTCGGCCGTGATGCTTTGAATCTTGAAGGCCTTGTCCATCTTCAGGTCGTAGCCAGCGCCATCGGCACACTTGGCATCATCGAGTTCAAAGACGCCGGTTGCTTCGCTCTCCTTCTCGGCCTTGCCACCCGTGCAGCCCCAAGCTTTGGCGGTCGCTTCGATCTTGGCCTTGTCCTCGGCCGACGGAACTTCATCGGCAAATGCCGGGGTGGACGCGAGCAGTACGGCGAATGCGGCAACACATGCTTTGTTCATGAATGACTCCTGATCTCAAGCTTATCGGGGAAACGAACGCCCGCCTGCAAGATGCGCAGTGCGAGGCCGCGAGTTGAGCGGCTCGTCGGCTGCTAATCTATGTATTGCCGGGGCCTGCTGCCAGAAATGGGAATAGTTCCCAGATAAATTGGGAAATTCCGGCGTATTGCCGCAATCGCAGCGGACGGCGACTTGGCGAAATCAGGCGACGCTGGCTTCCTGCTCGGCTTCGCGCTTGCGCTCCTGTCGCTTGCGCTCGTTGGAATCGAGCCAGCGCTTTCTGAGGCGGATCGATTCCGGCGTGATTTCCACAAGCTCGTCATCGGTGATGTACGACATCGACTTTTCCAGCGTCAGCTTGATCGGCGTTGTCAGCAGCACTGCATCGTCCTTGCCGGAGGCACGCACGTTGGTCAGCTTCTTGCCCTTGATGACGTTGACTTCGAGATCGTTTTCGCGGGCGTGCTCGCCGACGATCATGCCGGTGTAGACGCGCGTTTGCGCACCGATGAAAAACGGCCCTCGATCCTGAAGGTTAAAAATCGCATAGGCCGCAGCCTCGCCGTCCGAGTTGGAAATCAAAACGCCGGTGTGACGGCCGGCGATTTCGCCCTTGAACGGCGCATAGCCGTGGAACAGCTTGTTCATGACGGCTGTGCCGCGTGTGTCCGAGAGCAGTTCGGACTGATATCCGAGCAGACTGCGGGTCGGCACGTTGAACACCATGCGCGTGCGTCCGCCGCCGGAGGGGCGCATCTCAAGAAGCTCGCCCTTACGCTCGGACAGCTTCTGCACGACGATGCCGGTGTGGCCTTCGTCAACGTCGATAATGACTTCCTCGATCGGCTCTAACCTCTGGCCCGTCGCCTCATCGGTCTGGTACACGACCTTGGGCCGCGAGACCGTGAGTTCGAAGCCTTCGCGGCGCATGTTTTCAATGAGGATCGCGAGCTGCAACTCGCCGCGGCCGGCGACGTCGAAGGATTCGCCGCCGTCGCTCGATTCCGAAATCTTGATGGCGATGTTGCGCTCGCCTTCGCGCAGCAGGCGCTCGCGGATGACGCGACTTTGGACTTTGTCGCCTTCCTGACCGGCAAACGGTCCATCGTTGACGCGGAACGTCATCGACAGCGTCGGCGGGTCGACCGGCTGAGCGGTCAGCGGTTCTTCGACCGACAGATCGCACAGCGTATCGGCGACCGTCGCGACG
>JANORU010000449.1:0-14921 GCA_031415475.1 Hyphomicrobium sp. | reverse complement strand
GCGGGCCTTGCACAGCCTCGACCATGCCGTCGTTGGCGAACGCCTCGGCCGTCAACCCGTCACCCAGTTTGTTGAGGCCCTGGCCGTGCAAGGAATTGACCATCACTTCGTCGCGGCCGATCCAATCGCGCAGGCGGCCCTTCAGCGTGATCGGATGGGCCAAGGCCCACTTCTGCTCAAGTGGCACGTCCTCGGGATAGCGATGGTCCATTTTTCCGGCAACCGTATGGACCGCCTGATGCAATGTCCCGCCGAGTGCGACATTGACCTCCTGAATGCCGCGGCAGATCGCGAACAGCGGAACCTTCTGGTCCTTGGCCGTGCGAACGAGTGGCAGCGTGAGCTTATCCCGGGCCGCATCCAGCATGTCGGGCAGGAACGGCCTTTCGTCACTGTAGAGGCCGGGATTGACGTTCGATGGACTGCCCGACAGCAGGATGCCGTCGGCGACATCGAGGATCGCTCCGATGTCGGCCAACGCCGTGTCGAGCGGGATGAGCAGAGGCTGGCATTCCGCCATCTGCGCAACCGCAGCCGAGTACTGCCGGCTGACTGCATCGAATGTGTAGTCGTCGATCTTCTTCGAGCAGCAGGGAATGACGACGATCGGGCGGCTCATGCGGCCATCTCGCCGGCGACTTCGTTGAGGGTCAGGTCGAGAACCTTGCGGATGACGCTTTCGGCCTCGTCGAAATGCTCCTGCGTGAAGATCAGCGGCGGCGCGGTCACCATGGTGTCGCCAATGGCGCGCATGATGAAGCCTTCGCGGGCGAAATGATTACGAGCGATGGTGCCGACCCGGCCGGCTTCTTCGAACCGCTTCTTGGTTCTCTTATCGGCCACCAGTTCGAAGGCGCCGAGCATGCCGATCGACCGGACTTCGCCGACCAGCGGATGATCCTTGAACTTGCCGAGCATGGCGGCGAGGGCCGGGCCGGTAAACTCGTTGACGCGCTCGACGAGGCGCTCGCGCTGCAAGATCTCGATATTGGCGAGCGCCACCGCGCAGCAGGCCGGATGCCCGGCATACGTGTAGCCATGGTAGAACTCGTCGTCGTGATTGCGCAGCGCGTCGGCAACCCGGCTGCCGACGATCAGTCCGCTCATCGGCAGATAGCCCGATGTCGAGGCCTTGGCGAACGTGATGAGATCAGGCCGCGTGCCATAATACTGAGAAGCAAACCATTTGCCGGTGCGGCCGAAGCCGGTGATGACTTCGTCGGCCAGGAACAGAATGCCGTACTTGTCGACAATCCGCTGCACTTCCGGCCAATAGGTCGACGGCGGGATTTTCAAGCCGCCGGCGCCCTGCACCGGCTCGCCGGCGAAGGCGGCAACGTTTTCAGGGCCGACTGCTAAGATCTCGTCCTCGATGGCACGGGCGGCGCGGATGCCGAATTCCTCGACCGTCTCGCCGTCGCGCATTTCGCCAAAGGAATAGGGCTCCAGCACATGGCGGAAGCCATCGTAGACGGGATAGAGCTGGGCGTGCATCAGCGCCATGCCGCCCATCGAGGCGGCGACGTTGGTCGAGCCGTGATAGGCATTGCGGCGGCTGATGATGATGCGGCGACGCGGCTCGCCCTTGATGGCGGCCCAGTAATGGCGAATGAGGCGGACGGCGGTATCGTTGGATTCCGAGCCCGACGAACCATAAAAGACTTCTGACATGCCCTCGGGCGCGATCTCGGCAAGCTTTTTCGAGAGCGCCACGACCGGCGGATGCGTGGTCTGGAAGAACGTGTTGTAGTAAGCAAGGTCGATCATTTGCGCATGCGCCGCGTCGGCCAGTTCCTTGCGGCCATAGCCGATATTCGTCGTCCAAAGACCCGACATGCCATCGAGAATTCGCTTGCCTTCGCTGTCGAAGATGTAAGGTCCTTCACCGCGCACGATCACGCGGACGCCGTTGGCGCGCAGGGACTTGTGATTGGAGAACGGATGCAGATGATGCAGGCCATCCAGCTCCTGGAGCTGAGCCGTGGGATAGACATTTGACATGGCGAAAATGACCTTCAGCGATGAGGGAGGGCCGCCAGCTGGCGGATCAATTGAGCTGCTGAAGGGCCTCCGGCGGCGTATAGCCTACGCGAGCGGTGAGGCGCAGCATATCGGCCTTGCGGGTCAGCACAGGGCCAAACCACAGCCAAGGATGCGATTTGCTCGACATCATTCTATCTCCAAACAGGAAACAGTCTTACAACGATCTGCGCGAGAACGGCGCTTTGACTTTCGTACGGGTGAAGTTCATTTATCTCCTACACCGTAGAACGTCAAGCTCGTTACGAGAGGCCTTTCGTGTCTAAAACCACAGTTCGCAACCGAAGTCCGCGCGGTCTCGACCGGGGAGACATTCTCAACGCCGCCTTCGAACTCTTTGTCGGCGAAGGCGAATCCGGCTTCTCCGTCCGCAAAGTCGGCGCCCGCATGGGTATCGACCCGATGACCGTTCTGCACCACTTCGGCTCCAAGGAAGAGCTGATCCGCAAGATTGCCGACCGGTCGCTCGCCGAAATGACGTTACCGGAAAGCAGCGGCGACTGGCGGGCCGATCTCCTCCGGGTTGCTGAAGCCTATCGCGATCTCGCGCGCCGCTATCCGCGACTGTTCCATTTGCATTTTCGATACAACGCCACCGGCCCGGCCGATCATCACTCCAGTGAAGTCGTCTATCGGGCGCTCCTCGAGACCGGATTGCCGACGGCCGAGGCGGCAGGACTGGGCCTTGCCTTCTATGCCTTTGTACTTGGCTTTGCGCTCGCTGAGACGGAAGGGCTTTTGCGGCCCGTCAACGATGTGCAAGCCCAAGAACTGGAAGCCCTCGACATCGAGGCCTATCCTGGTACGCGCGCCCTAATCCCGGCATTCCGCACACTGGATTCCGATGCGGCGTTCCACACTGCCGTCGGGGCGTTCATTGATGGCATAGAGACGCGGTGCAAAACTCTCGGTTCGCAACATAAATTGCTCACCTGACCCTCAAACGGCGCGGAAGCAGTTGTCGACGAACAGGTGCGTGCCGTTGATGAAGCTTGCTTCGTCACTCGCCAGGAACAAGGCGGCGTAGGCGACTTCTTCCGGCTCGCAGAGGCGCCCTTGCTGAACGGCAATCGCCGCATCCGACATGTCGACGCCGAGGGCTGAGAGTTCCTTCACTTCGCGCAGGCCATGCGGAGTTGCGACGAATCCCGGGCAGACCGTGTTGCAGCGAATGCCCTGGTCGCGATACTCGACGGCAATCGACTGGGCGAACATGTGGCACGCGCCTTTCGACACGTTATAGAGCACCTCGCGCGGCGTCGCGGCGACAGCTGAGATCGACGACGTGCACACGATCGCCCCGCCGCCGGCCGCCAGCATGCCGGGCAGCACGGCCTTGGTCATGTGGAACATGCTCGTCACGTTGACCGCCATCAGCCACTCCCAGTCCTCGATCGTGCAGTCCAGGAACGGCTTGATGATGATCGTGCCGGCGTGATTGAACAGCACATTGATGGTGCCGAATTCCGATGAAATGGCTTTGACGGCGGCGTTAACTTCGTCGGCTTTCGAGACATCGGCCTTGGCGAAGGTCGCGACGCCTCCGGCGCGGCGGATTTCGTCGACAATGGCCCGTCCTGCCTCTTCGTTGCGGTCGACGACGCCGACCTTGGCGCCTTCGGCGGCAAACAATTTGGACGAGGCGCCGCCCATCCCGGTCGCGCCGCCGGAGATGAGTGCGATCTTGCCTTTGAGACGGTCGGCCATATGGCATGCTCCCCAAGTGATGATCTATTGTTCGCAACGCCGGATGCGCCGAACTCGGCCATTGTTCCCTGCCTTTGAACCGCTTACAAGCCTGACGCCGCCATTCCGGAGTGATTGATGCAACGCACGGACACGACACCGCGATGTTCGGTTGCCGCCGAATGGGCCCCGCAAGCCGCGATCTGGACCGCTTGGCCGGCGGATGCCGACGAGTGGTCCGGCGACCTCGCCGCCCCGCGCGCCGACGTCACCAATCTTGTTCGGGAATTGGCCGCGCACGGCAACCGCGTGCGCGTTCTGGTCAATGGCGATGAGGCGGAAAAATCGGCCAAGGCCGCGCTTAGCGGTATCGCCGAGCTTATTCCGGCGCGCTACGGCGATATCTGGCTGCGCGACACCGGCCCGATCTTCGCCGGCGAAGCGGGAAAGCGCGTCGCACTCCGGTTCAAAACCAACAGTTGGGGTGGCAAGTACGATCTGCCCGACGACGCGACGGTCGGCGACGACGTGGCGCGCCTGGCCGGTACGCCGGTGCGGCGGTTTCAATTCGTGCTCGAAGGTGGTGCCGTCGATCAGGACGGATTCGGGACCATATTGACGACGCGGCAAACGCTGCTCAATCCCAACCGCAATGGCTGGACCAAGCCGCAAGCGGAAGCTGCGCTCGCCGAATGCTTCGGCGCCAAATCGATCATCTGGATCGATGAGGGCCTGAAGAATGATCACACCGACGGGCACATTGACAACATCGCCCGCTTTGTCTCGCCGGGCACGGTTGTTTGTCAGGCGCCGTCGGGGCCGGACGATCCCAATATGGACACTTTGAATGCCATCGCGGCAACTCTAGAGGCCGCTATCGATGCGCGCGGCAAGAAGCTTAAGGTCATGCGCATTCCAGGCGTTGGCCTCTATCGCAATAGGCTCGGCGACGTGTCGCCGGCCTCGCACATGAATTTCATCATTGCCAACGGCGTCGTGGTTGTGCCGGTCTACGGCACGGCGACCGAAAAGCCGGCACTCGACGCGCTGCAAGCCGTGTTCCCCGATCGCAAAGTCGTCGGCGTGCCGTCCAAGGGCCTGTTGGGATTTGGCGAGGCCGGCGGCGGTTCGTTCCATTGCATCACGCAGCAGGAGCCACTCTAAATGTCGTCGCGCAGCATCACAGTCGCCGCTCTGCAGACGAGCTACGGGTCCGACATCAAGGCCAACATTGCCAAGACCGAAGTGCTTGTGCGCGACGCGGCCAAACAAGGCGCGCAAGTCATCCTGCCGTCGGAGCTGCTCCAGGGCATCTACTTCTGCACGCGCCAGGATCCGAAGTGGTTCGACACGGCGCATCCGGTCGCGTCGCATCCATGCGTGCTGGCACTGCAAAAACTAGCCAAGAGCTTGAAGGTCGTGATCCCGATCTCGTTCTTCGAGAAGGATGGGCCGCGCTATTACAATTCTATCGCTATCGCCGATGCGACAGGCGACATCCTCGGCGTCTATCGCAAAAGCCACATTCCCGATGGTCCCGGCTATCAGGAGAAGTATTACTTCCGGCCGGGCGATACCGGCTTCAAGGTTTGGAGCACCGAGTTCGGCACCATTGGCGTCGGCATCTGCTGGGACCAGTGGTATCCGGAATGCGCTCGCGCCATGGCGCTCGCCGGCGCGGATATCCTGTTTTATCCGACGGCGATCGGGTCGGAACCGTATGACACCGCGCTCGACACCCATAAGCAGTGGCAGCGCGCCATGCAGGGTCATGCCGTGTCAAATGCGATTCCCGTCGTCGCCGCCAACCGCATCGGCCTCGAAGACAATGCCGGCGCCAAGCAGAAATTCTACGGCCACTCGTTCATCAGTGACCATCGCGGCGAACTGGTCGAGAGCTTCGGTGCCAACGACGAGGGCGTGCTCGTTCACACCTTCGACTTGACAGAAATTGAGGCCTACCGCGCCGACTGGGGATTTTTCCGCGACCGCCGCACCGATCTCTACGCCAAGAGCATCATTTGATTTTAAGCAGCGCGCGTTTGCGCTCTCTCTCTATCAGCGCGCGTTTGCGCGCGACGCCCCAGCGATAGCCGGACAATTCGCCGTCGCTGCGCACTACGCGATGGCAGGGAATGGCAACCGCAATGGCATTGGCCGCGCACGCTCCCGCGACCGCCCTGACAGCTTGGGGCTTGCCGATGGCACGGGCGATGTCGGCATAGGTTGCCGTCGCGCCGGCCGGAATTTTCCGCAGAGCCTGCCAGACACGGTGCTGGAAGGCGGTGCCGCGAATGTCGAGCGGCAGCTTGAATTCCGACGCCGGGGCCTCAACAAAGCCGACAACGGCGGCAACCCGCTTTTCGAAGGTCCGCTCGCCACCGGCCAGACGTGCCTTGGGAAATCTGGTTTCGAGATCGCGCACCAGTGCCTGGGGATCGTCTCCCAGCAGGATCGCACAGACACCCTTGATGCTCTCGGCCACGAGGATGGCACCCAGGGAACACTCGCCGACTGCGAAGCGGATCTCGGCATCATCGCCGCCTGTGCGAAATGATTTCGGCGTCATTCCCAACACCTCGTTCGACGCCGCATAAAAGCGCCCGCTGGACTTGAACCCGGCGTCATGAATGGCCTCAGTGACGGTGCGGCTTGTCTTTAGAGACGCCCGCACGGACTTGTGGCGGTGGGCGATCGCATAGGCTTTGGGGGTCACCCCGGTGGCGGCCTTGAAGATGCGGTGAAAATGAAACGGACTGAGACCTGCGGCCTGCGCGAGGTCGTCGAGTTTGGGTTCGTCTTCAGCGGTTTCAATCAACCGGCAGGCTCTCGCGACCTTGTCGGTGTGGGCAGTTGCGAGGTCCGCCGAGGCCGGTTTACAGCGTTTGCAGGCCCGGAACCCGGCCGCTTCCGCGTCTGCACTCGTTGCGTGAAACTGAACGTTTGCCCGATTGGCCCGCCGCGCGCCGCACGATGGCCGGCAATAGACGCCGGTTGTCGCGACAGAATAGTAGAACGCGCCGTCGCCGGATTTGTCGCGGGCGAGCACGGCGGCCCAGCGAGCTTCATCGGTCGAGGGGCGGTCAGCACGGGATTTTGTGCGAGTTCGCATCAGGCGTCCCGTCCCGTCAGGGTGTCTCATGGGTCAAGACACTAGTCGGGCGCTGGAGCGCCCGCACCCCATTCCTTGCGATTGAATTCGATTTAGAGCTCGTTCAGCGGCACTTTGAGGTGGCGCTTACCACTTTCGTCAGGTTCGGGCAGATGGCCACCACGAATATTCACCTGGATCGACGGGATGATGAGCTTCGGCAGACCTAAGGTCTTGTCGCGGGCTTCGCGCATCTCGACAAACTGATCCTCGCTGATGCCGTCGTGAACATGAATATTGTGGCTACGTTGCTCAGCCACCGTTGTCTCCCATTTGATGTCCCGGCCGCCGGGCGCGTAGTCATGGCACATGAACAGGCGCGTTTCGGCTGGTAGGGCCAGAAGCCGTTTGATGGACCGGTAGAGGGCGCGTGCGTCGCCGCCGGGGAAATCGGCGCGGGCGGTACCGCCGTCGGGCATGAACAACGTGTCGCCGACGAATGCGGCATCACCGATGACATGCGTCATACATGCGGGCGTGTGCCCGGGCGTCAGCATGGCGAAGGTGGTCATGGTGCCAATCGTGTAGGTGTCGCCGTCCTTGAACAATTGGTCGAACTGGCTGCCGTCGCGCTGGAACGCCGTGCCTTCGTTGAAAATTTTGCCGAACACGCACTGCACGATCTTGATGTTCTCGCCGATGCCGAGCTTGCCGCCGACCTTTTGCTGGATGTAGGGAGCCGCCGACAGGTGGTCGGCATGGGCGTGGGTCTCGATCAGCCACTCGACTGTCAGATCATGGGCATTGACGAAGGCGATTATTTTGTCAGCCGAAGCATAGCTGATGCGGCCGGCCGCGTAGTCGATGTCCATGACGCTGTCGATGACGGCGCACGCTTTCGACTTGGGGTCTTTGACAACGTAGCTGACGGTGTTGGTGTCGGCGTCGAAAAAGGCCGTCACGTCCGGCTTGGTCGCGAGATCGACGGCGTGGGGAATGGCAGACATCGTTGACGTCCTCGAAGTGAGTCGCGGTCAAACTTATCGCATGACACCGGTGAGGTTCGGCGAAGATGCGACGCCGCGGGCCACAGCCATGCCGGCCAGCATGGCGACAAAGAAGGTCAGTGCCGGGGAAGACCCAATGGATAACGCGGCAATCGCCGGACCCGGGCAGAAGCCGGCGAGACCCCAGCCGATGCCGAACAGACCCGCTCCAACGAGCAGCTTGCCATCGATCGCGTTGCCGGCGGGAACATGAAACGATGAGTCTAACAGCGGCCGGCCGCGTTCGAAGGCCAGCCGATAGCCGATCGCTGTGGTGACGACGGCAACCGCCATGGTGATGGCAAGGCTCGGGTCCCAAGTTCCCGCGAGGTCGAGAAAATTCAAAACCTTGGCGGGATTGATGAGGCCGGAAACGACAAGGCCGCAACCAAACAATAGGCCCGAAATTAGAGTGGCGAGGACCTGCATCTCAGCCTCCCAGGAGATGGCGCGTGACGAACACGGTGACGATCCCCGTCGCCATGAAGGCGGCCGTGGCAGCGAGTGAGCGGACCGAAAACCGCGCGAGACCGCAGACACCATGGCCGCTTGTGCATCCGCCACCCCAGACACTGCCAAAGCCGACCAGCAGGCCGGCGGCGATGAGCAGGACGACATTCGGATTGATGCTGGTCGCAATCGGCTCGGCGGAAACCGTTTGATAGATCAGGGGTGCCAGAACGAGGCCAACGACAAACGACAGGCGCACGGCGGTCGCATCGTCGGAATAGGGTGGCAACAGCCGGGACAAATATCCGCTGACGCCAGCGATTCGTCCGGTCGTCATCATCATCAGGACGGCGGCGAGGCCGATCAGGAGACCGCCGATGGCGGCAGAAAGGGGTGTGAAGTCTGTCATTTCGAAGCGCCCTCGCGTTCAAGGAGCCGCAGTGTGGGCCTGGACGCGACTCTTACCAAATCTCGCCACGGATCGGGAAATCCTTTAGCGTCACAGCGACGGAACGTCTTTGATTTGGCTCAGTGTTTTTGAGTGGAGACTGACGCTTCATGTCGGCATTCGGCGGCTTGCCGCCGTTTGATTGCCGCACAGAGAAGGCCAGACTTTACCTCAGCTACCGGGGTATGGCAGACGAGGCCTTGGATCTTAGGAAACCGATGACCTCTCTGAGCCATAGATTCTGCATCGCGCCCATGATGGATTGGACCGACCGGCATTGCCGGGTGTTCCACCGTCAGCTGACGCGCCATGCGCTGCTCTACACCGAAATGGTGACGGCTGACGCGATCATCCATGGCGACCGCGGACGGCTCATCGGGTTCTCGCAGATCGAGCACCCGATCGCGCTGCAGCTCGGCGGTTCGAATGCGACCAAGCTGGCCGAGGCCGCGCGCATCGGCGAGGCCACCGGCTACGACGAAATCAATCTCAACGTCGGCTGTCCGTCGGACCGGGTGCAGGAGGGTCGCTTCGGCGCGTGCCTGATGGCCGAACCGCAGCTTGTTGCTGAGTGCGTCGCGGTCATGCGCGCGGCGGTCAATATTCCGGTCACCGTCAAGTCGCGGATCGGCATCGACGATCAGGATGAAGAAGCGGACTTCCAGCGCTTCATCGAGACGGTCGCGGCGACAGGGTGCACAACATTTATCGTCCACGCGCGCAAGGCCTGGCTCAAGGGACTGTCACCGAAAGAAAACCGCGAGCTGCCGCCGCTCGACTATGGCCGCGTCTACCGCCTGAAGGCCGCGCGGCCAGATCTCGAAGTCATCATCAACGGCGGTATCGAAACGCTGGCTGAGTGCCAGGAGCATTTGAAACATGTCGATGGCGTGATGCTGGGACGTGCCGCTTATCACGATCCCTATCTGCTGGCCGAGGTGGATGGCAGGGTCTTAGGCTTAGATGCGTCGCCAGTAACGCGCCGCGCCGCGCTTGAAGCACTCTTTCCTTACGTCGAGCAGCACATTGCGCGAGGCGGCCGCCTCAGCAACATCACGCGCCACGTACTCGGCCTTTATCACGGTCAGCCGCGCGGACGCCTGTTCCGCCGTATCCTGAGTGAGGAGGCAACCAAGCCTGGCGCCGGCGTCGAGGTGCTGCGCAAAGCGCTCGCAGTCGTCGATGGCGACGCCGGCACGCGCGCAACCGCTGCCGCCGCGGCCGAGTGAGCGGTATGGACCTCGCCAGCCTGTCTTTGCCAACCGTACTGCCGCTGGTCGCCGCTCTCGCAGTTGCCGGGGCCGCCGCAGGTTTTCTATCTGGAATTTTCGGTATCGGCGGCGGTTCGGTACTCGTTCCGGCGCTCTATATGGCGTTTGGTGCGATCGGCGTGCCGGAAGATGTCCGCATGCAACTGACGCTTGGCACGTCGTTCGCCGTCATTCTGCCAACCGGGTTGCGGTCGTTTCTCGCACAGCGCGCGCGCGGCGCGGTCGACATAGCGGCCTTGCGGCGGCTTGCGCCGTTCGTGTTTGTCGGCGTCATGGTTGGTGTGCTGATCGCCAGCCGCGCCTCAAGCGAGGCCTTGCGTTGGGTTTGGGTGGTCGCGGCCGCAGCGATGGCCTTGAAGCTGGCGCTCGGTCGCGACGACTGGAAGATCGCCGATACACTGACCCCGTCGTACGCCGCCGAAGCCGCGGCTTTTGCTATCGGCGTTCTGTCGGCGTTGATGAGCATCGGCGGCGGCCTGTTCATGGTCTCGCTGCTAATGCTGTACGGCTACCCGGTGCTCAATGCGGTGGCCACATCGTCGGGCTTCGGACCGTTGATCGCAGCGACCGGGCTCGCCGGCTACGTCTGGGCAGGATGGGGACATGAGGCTTTGCCGCCGACCTCGATTGGCTACGTCAATGTCCTGGCGGCTGCCCTCGTCATTCCCACAAGTGTGCTGCTGGCGCCGCTCGGTGTGCGCGTGGCCCATGGCCTCTCGAAACGTTCGCTCGAACTGGCGTTCGCGGCGTTCCTGGGGCTGGTTTCTTTGAAGTTCTTATGGACGTTGGTGGGGTGAAACTCAGCCGCCCTTTAGAATGGCGCGCGAGTGAGAGCGAAAGTCCCGCCGCAATAGGATCAGCACGACCCACGTTATGGCGATCATGAAGCCGATGGGGTGGAAGAACCAAACGAGCCCCGCGATGGTGTAGTAGAACGCGCGCAGCCCCTGGTTCGAATGGGCGGCGACCAGGCCGAGCAGATCGGCGGTGCGCCGGGCATGATCGTGCCGCGCCGCTTGGTCTACGCTGTCACGCTCCGGCGTCGCCCCCATCATGATGACTGTGTAGTGCGATAGCCGGAACGCCCATGCGAACTTGAAAAAAGCATAGATCATGGTGATGACCAGGAAGATCACTTTTATCTCCCACAACGCGGTCGATGTTGGCGAAGAATAGGGAAGTGTCTCGAAGATCAGCCGGGCCTTGTCGCCGTAGCCAAGCAGCGCCGCGAGGCCGCCAATGGTAATGACGCTGGTCGAGGCGAAAAACGCGTTGGCGTTGACCAGCCAGCCGAGCAGCTGACTATCAAGGATGCGAATCTCACGCTCGCTCATGCGCAGCATCCACTCGCGGCGGTGGGCCTGCACGTAGGCTGCGATCGAGTGCTTGTAAATCCCCGGGAGCGTCGAGAAGACCTCGTAAGCGGCGACGATGGCGACGAACCACACCAGCGCCGCGAGGTCAGAGACGGGAAAGGTATCGAAGGTCACGGCGCGAGGGGGTCCGGTGAGTTTGTTGGCAGCATCAGTATCTCTGACTCCGGCCACATGTGCCAGCGGGCTGTGACGTTCAACCCTACCGCCGTCAAATCGTCTGGTTCCACTCGCCGACCTCTGGGAACTTGGCAAGGCGAGCCTCGATATCGCGGAAGATGGCGATCTTGTTGGCTTCCGACACCGGGCTCTCGACCACGACCACGAGTTCCGGTTTGTTGGATGAGGCGCGCACCAACCCCCAGGTGCCGTCTTCGAGCGTCACGCGCACGCCGTTGACGGTCACGAGATCGCGAATTTTCTGACCTGCAACCGTGCCGCCGGACTTGGCCAGGTCTTCGTACTGCGCCACGACCTTGTCGACGATGCCATATTTTTTCTCGTCGTCGCAGTGCGGCGACATGGTCGGCGACTGGTAGGTTTTGGGCAGCGCGCGGCGGAGATCGGCCATGGTTTTGTCCGGCGCGCGCTCCAGCATATCGCAGATGGCAATCGCGGCGACGAGACCGTCGTCGTAGCCGCGCCCCAAGGGCGGCTGGAAGAAATAGTGGCCGCTTTTTTCAAAGCCGACCAGCGCCTTTTGCTCGAAGGTGTAGCGCTTCATGTAGGAGTGGCCGGTCTTCCAGTAGAGCGTCTTGGCGCCGAGTTTTTGCAGAACCGGATCGGTAGCAAAGAGGCCGGTTGATTTCACGTCGGCCACGAATGTTGGGTTCTTGTAGACGGCCGCGAGATCGCGGGCCAGCATGACGCCAACGGTATCGGCGAAAATTTCATGACCTTCGTTGTCGACCACGCCGCAGCGGTCGCCGTCGCCGTCAAAGCCAAGGCCGACGTCGGCATTGTGTTTGGTGACCGCCTCCGCCATGGCATGCAACATTTTCATGTCTTCGGGATTTGGATTGTAGCGCGGGAACGAGTGATCGAGCTCGGCATCGAGTGGCACGACCTCAAGACCAAGTGCTTCGAGAACTTGCGGCGCGAAAGCTCCCGCAGTGCCGTTGCCGCACGCGGCCACGACTTTCATTTTGCGCGTGTACTTCGGCCGGGTGGTCAGCGCCTTGGCATAGCGGTCGTAGAGATCGGCAACGAACGTGTAGCGGCCATGGCCAAACTCCATCGCCTTGGCGTACTCGCCGGAGAGAACGATCTCCTTCAATTCAGTCATTTCGTCCGGCCCGAACGTCATCGGCCGGTTGAGGCCCATTTTGATGCCGGTCCAGCCGTTGTCGTTGTGTGAGGCGGTGACCATGGCGACGCCTTCGACGTTCAACTCGAATTGCGCGAAGTAGGCCATCGGCGAGAGTGCAAGGCCGATGTCGAACACTTCAAAGCCGCCGCCCAGCATGCCGGTCATGAGCGCTTGTTTGACGCCGCCCGAATAGCCGCGGAAGTCGTGGCCGGTGACGATGCGCTTGGGTACGCCGCGGTTGTTGAACAAAACCGCGAGCCCGAGCCCGATGGCGTTGAGCCCCATCAGGTTGATTTCCTGCGGGAACAGCCAGCGCGCATCGTATTCACGAAAGCCGGTCGGCTTGACGAGCGGCAGGCGCTCGAAATCGGCCGTGTTCGGTTTCAGGTCGGCGCGAGGCTTGGCAAGCATATTGGGGTCCTTCGGACGGCGGCTCGTGGCGCCGCATGGCATAGCGTGAGTCGGGGCGCCTTGGCGGTGCCCGCCCCGGCGGTACTGTCAGGATGTGGCCAGATCTAGTCTTCGAGGATGAGCACACCGGATCGCATATCGACGCGGTCGAGGCGGGAGAGGAATGTCATGCCAAGGAGCGTGACTTGCAGCGCGCCGGGTTCTGAGACCACGGCTTCGACGTTGCGGACCGTAATATTGCCGATCGACACGCTACCGAGTGTGACCGGTGCGACGCGGGCGCGGCCGTTGGCAGTCGAGACATAGCCGGTGTAATCGCCGTCGCGAATGTAGATGCCGGCCCGTTCGGCGTCCTCATAGGGAAGGGCGACCATGCTGGCACCAGTGTCGACCATGACGTCGATATCGGCGCCATTGACTTCGGCGCTGGTATTGAAGTGGCCATGGTCGCCGGCTCTGAGTTCGACAACAAAGCCACCCTGGGACTTGGTGGCGGGCGCTTCATTGACGTTCGCTACGCCGTCGGCCTGCTGTTCGGCAGCGGGCGGCGCAAGACCCAAGCCGTCGCCGATCAGGGATTTAAGTTCGCTGTAATGGGTGAGAGCGGCGGCGCCGATGCCGGCGACGATGATCCAGGTGGTGACCTCGCCGAACAGCGAGCGGGTTCCCGGTGAAAAACTCATGAGCCGCGCCTCACGCACAAAACCGATGGGCGCTCGCAGGACCGCGCGATTGCCGTAAATCAGCCGCGCAGGGTCAGGAAGTCGCCCGTGAACTCATAAGAGCGCAAACGTTTTAAGAAACTCATACCGAGCAAGCTTTCGTTAAGACTTCCGGGTTTGGCGACCAATGCTTCGACATTCTCCAGCGCAATGGCGCCGACTGAGATCGTCTTGAGCCGGAGTGGCGCGCAAAAGGTCTCGCCATTGGCGGTCCGGACCGGCACGCTGTAGACCAGGGACGCGGTGTCAATGCCAATCGTTTCGGCATCGGCCTGGCGCAGGACGACATTCGACGCCCCGGTATCGACCAGCATCCGCACGGCCACGCCATTGACGTCGGCCTGAGCCATGAAGTGACCCTCGGGATGCTTGCGAAGCCGAACGGCTCGCTCGCCCGCTTCACCGGGCTCCGACGGCAGCGCGCGGCCTGGAGGCAGCAATTCTCCGGCCACCTTGCTCGTAACGCGCGCAAGATCGTCGCGAAAGGCATAGCCGACCACCAGTGCTGCAATGAGGCCGATCCAGATCAGCGCATGGCCGATGGCGCTCTTGGCCCGGCCGCGATAGTCGTCGCTGAGTGAGACGGCGTAGAGAAAGATCAATATGCCGCCGACAATGAGTGTCGCGAGTTCGCCGCCTTCGAGACCAAGCAGGGGACCATCCCTGCCCGTGAGCCCGAAGAATAAGCCGGTCAGGGCCAGCAGTAGAGCAAGGATCCAGAACAGCATGATGTTATTGCCCGGCTGTCATTAACTTGCGCACTGGAAGTTCGGCCATGACGCGCCGCCGCTCGGCCGGTGTGAACGACGCCCAGGCGGCAATCTCGTCGAGCGAGCGTCCGCAGCCTTCGCACAACTTGGTTGACGGGTCGATGACGCAGACATCGACGCAAGGGGTTTCCATACTTCAGCCTCGGCGGGACATGGCGCGGGAATTGCCGCCGTCTTAGGATGTAGCGCACGAACCGGCAAGCACAAGTGAGCGGTCACTCGGTTTCAATCAGTGAGGCCGGAATGACCGGATGGCCATCGACCCGGAACTGGAACACGAAGTACGGCGGAATGCAGGTGCCGC
>JANORU010000448.1:0-2424 GCA_031415475.1 Hyphomicrobium sp. | reverse complement strand
CCCGGCGAGACGGTTGGTTATGCTGGCTCGTGGCGCGCGGGCCGGCGGTCGCGCATTGCCGTGGTCGCGGCCGGATACGCCGATGGCGTTCCGCGATCTGCCAGTGCGGCGACCGGCGCGACCGGCGGCACGGTGCTGCTGCATGGCGCGGCTGCGCGGATCGTCGGCCGCGTTTCGATGGATCTCATCACGGTCGATGTCACCGACATTCCGCAACCCGTCGTGCGCGGCGATCTGGCGGAGATTGTCGGGCCGGCGCTGCCGCTCGAAACAGCAGGCCAGCGCGCGCAGACGATCGGCTATGAAATACTGACCCGGCTCGGCGTCCGGTTCCACCGTGTCTACTTAGGGTAGCGAGCACCGACATGGCCAAGGCCGATAAATCGCAATTCGTCTGCCAAAGCTGTGGCGCGGTGTCGTCGCGCTGGGCGGGCAAGTGCGTGGCGTGCGGCGACTGGAACACGATTACCGAAGAAACGGGGTCGCCTCCGCCACCAGGCTCGGGCCTGTCCAAGGCCAGCAAGGGACGGGTCGTCGCCTTGCAGACCCTCACCGGCGGTGCGCCCGAGGCGCAGCGCTTCTCGACCGGAATGCCGGAACTCGACCGCGTCACTGGCGGCGGCATCGTGCCGGGTTCGGCTCTCCTACTCGCGGGCGAACCGGGTATTGGCAAATCCACGCTGCTCTTGCAGCTCGCCGGGTCGCTTGCACACCAAGGCCGCCGCGCGATTTATTTTTCAGGCGAAGAAGCGGTTGCGCAAGTGCAGTTGCGCGCCGAGAGACTGGGCCTTGCCAAAGCGGCCGTCGCACTCGGAGCGGAAACCAACCTCGCCAACATTCTGGCGACCCTGGCCGAAGAGAAGCGCGCTGATCTGGTCGTCGTCGATTCCATCCAGACGCTGTGGTCCGATCAACTCGACGCCGCGCCTGGAACCGTCAGCCAGGTCCGGGCCGCCACACAATCCCTGATCCGGTTTGCCAAACAGCGCGGCGCTGCACTCCTGCTCGTCGGCCACGTCACCAAGGAAGGCCAGATCGCCGGTCCCAAAGTGGTCGAGCATATGGTCGACGCAGTGCTGTCGTTCGAGGGCGACCGCAGTCATACGTTCCGGATTCTGAGAGCCACGAAAAACAGATTTGGCGCGACCGATGAAATCGGCGTGTTCGAAATGACCGGCGACGGCCTCAGGGAAGTCGCCAATCCATCGGAATTGTTTCTTGGCGATCGCGACGCGGGCGTGCCCGGTTCGGCGGTGTTTGCCGGAATGGAGGGCACGCGGCCACTCCTGGTTGAAATTCAAGCTCTTGTAACCCCGTCAAGCCTCGGAACACCGCGCCGGGCAGTGGTTGGCTGGGATAGCAATCGGCTGTCGATGATTTTGGCGGTGCTCGAAGCGCGCTGCGGCGTCTCGTTTGCCAATCACGATGTGTACCTAAATGTGGCCGGCGGCCTCAAAATTACCGAGCCGGCCGCCGATTTGGCCGCGGCCGCCGCCCTTTTGTCGTCAATCTCGCATGTCGCACTACCGGTAACTCAGGTGGTGTTCGGGGAGATTTCTCTGTCCGGCGCCGTCCGGGCCAGCGCTCATACGGCCGCGCGCCTCAAAGAGTCGGGCAAACTCGGGTTCACCGAGGCTATCATGCCGGCGTCGGGCCCAGGACCTGGCGAACTGCCGGGCGACGGACAGAGGGACGGCCAGCGCGTGTCGCTGGTCCGGCTCGCGAACTTGAGAGACCTTGCAGACCGCCTGCGCCCATGCGACTGAAACGCTGGCGAGCAGGGCAAATAATCCTGCCGTGCCCCGGGGAGCACCACCCATGATCGGCCCGCTGACTTACCTTGATGCCGCGCTCATTGCCGTGGCCTTTATCTCCGGCTTGCTCGCCATGTATCGGGGGCTTACCCGCGAACTGCTGTCGATCGTGTCGTGGGCGGTGGCGGCGGCGGCCGTACTGTATTTCATCCTCAACTACAAGAAAGTCGCCGAGGATGTGGCCAAGCAAATGGGAACGCCCGACGCCATTGCGCAGATCGCCATCGGCGCTGTGATCTTTCTGATCGTGCTGATCATCGTGCACTTGCTGACGTCAAAGATATCTGACGCAATTCTCGACAGCTCGGTTGGCATGGTGGACCGCATTCTCGGCTTCGCGTTCGGGATCTTCCGCGGCTTCATTCTGGTCGTCATCCCGTTCATGTTCTACGAGAGCTTCTTCCCCGATCCGCAGACACAGGTGCCGTGGGTGCGCGATTCGAAGTCGCTGCCCTATATTAAGAGCACCGGGGACGCGATCCGGGCCACCTTAGAGACCCATATGCCGTCAACCTTGACCAATCCGGCCCCCGCCGAAGGGCAACAGCAAGGATAAATCAACCCTGCGGCAGACGCTCCGGTGGCATTCCTGCAATGACAGGAGTAAGAC
>JANORU010000447.1:0-2835 GCA_031415475.1 Hyphomicrobium sp. | reverse complement strand
GGCGACCTCGCGCAGCTCGGAAACTTCTTCTGCCAATTTATCGAACACGGGAGCGAGTTCGGGCCAGTCGAACCCGACGCGCGCGGCTTTGTCCTGCAACTTGACGGCGCGTGTCAGACCGGGAAGAGCGGTTGGAATATCATCGAGCAGCGATGACGTGTCCGGGCGCTCAATTCCGGCATTCAAGCGCGTGCGCTCATGATCCTTCGCGGATTTCTCTTCTGACTTGATCCGCGCCCAGAAGTCCGGCAGCGCTCCCGCCATGCGCTCCGCCTCGGTGCCGAAGACATGCGGATGACGGCGGATCATCTTGTCCGAGACGGCGCGGGCCACGTCGTCGAACGCGAACGCGCCTTGCTCCTCGGCCATGCGGGCGTGATAGACAACCTGAAGCAGCAGATCGCCGAGCTCATCCTTGAGATCGGCGCGATCGCCGCGGGCAATTGCGTCGGCGACTTCGTAGGCTTCCTCGATGGTGTAGGGGGCAATGGTCGCGAACGTCTGGTCGAGATCCCACGGGCAACCGGTGCCCGGCGTGCGCAGCGCCGCCATGATGGCGATCAGGCGCGCAAGCGGAGTGTCAGGGCGGGGGAGGTTGTTGGTCGTCATGACGGCTGGAGCATGTTCCGACGAAGTGGTCACCGGTTCGTCGCAGAAAATGCGACAAAGCAAGGCACTACAGCTAGACGATCCGCGCGGGCCGGGCCAGCGGTGGCTTCGGCGCAGCAAACGCCCACGCTGCCAAACGGTCGCGATGAAACCAGACGAGCGCCAGTGGTCCCAGCCACCCAGCCCACGAGGCCAGCGCATAGGTTGCCTCAAACGGCAGGCCCAGCCAGATGGCACTGCCCGTCATCAGCCGGAACCAGACCGCACCGCTCGCTACCGCCGCCATCGCCAGCATGGTCTGGGCGTGACGCGCATACTCCGCCCGCCGAACGAAGTAAATCGCCGTCGCGAAGAGGGCGAGCCAAACGACTCCCTGGGTGAAGAACCCGGCGCGCGCCGCAAGCGAGGAATGGCTGAATATGGCGACCGGCAGCGCCGTCAGCCCTCCTATCACCACGAAAGTGCCCAACAGGCGGCCCATACGTTTATGAAGTGCCGGGCGATGCCGCGCCCCGATCACCACCGGCAGCAACAGCAGGGCGAGCGCCGCCGACACCATGTGCAGCCGGAAAACAAACGGCAACTGTTGATCGACGAGCGCCATTTCATAGGGAAGTGCGATGACACCAAGCCCCGACCCGAGTGCGACCAGCGAGACAACTGTGAACAGACCGATCACCGCTGCCAGGAGCAAGGGGCTCGGCGAAGAGGTACTGGTGTCAATTGGTGCGTCGGTCATCGTCATGGTTATGGCGATCACCTGTGGCGCCGTTTGGGCAGGCGATGACGCAGCAGCGACAGCAACCCCCAGCCAGCCCGCTATTCACCTTGCTATGCTTGGTAGTATTTCAGGCCGCTGGACCGGCAAGCCGCACGTTCTGCGCGCCGATCCCAAGCGCTGCGGACCCGACGGTTGCACGCTGACCCTCGATGTCGTCGCCTGCGCCGGCGGCTGGTGCGGAGTTGAAGTGACCGGCGACGGGAAAGTCTGCGGCGGCGACACCATGACCCTCACGCAGCGCAAGGCCGAGAGTGGCGCCTTGAGCCCCTACTTCGACGGCAAGTTGAGCCTCGCGCAGGGCAGCGAACCCTATGTCGTCGAAGCCCACCACCGGCCGGCCCACGGCGGCGAAAAATCGATCTTGACCTTCGTTGGCGATACCGGACCCGAACTGATGCTGTTCCGCCGCTCGTTCCCCTTCAACGCCACGCTGACGCGCGTGGCCGACGCCGTCTGCAAGGCGGAAAAGCCGGTGTCGTAGAGGGAGGGTGGCCTGGGCAACGGGCAAGGTGCTGTAGGGCGCTTTGCGACCTACAAGGGCTCTCAGAGCTATCTGATCCCGACGACGACCTTGCCCTTAGCACGTCCTGTCTCGAGGTATGCCAAAGCCTCTGATGTCGCCGCGAACGGAAATACCCGATCCACAACTGGGCGTATGATCCCATTTTCGATGAGCGACGCAATTTTGCTCAACTGCTCGCCGTTCGCCCGCATGAAAACAAACGAGTAGCTGACCCCACGCTGCCTGGCTTTCTTGCGGATACCGAAGCTCAAAAGGCGCATGACTTGTTGGAAGATCCAATTCAATCCGCTCTCCTTGGCGAAGGCGGCATCCGGCGGACCGGAAATAGAGATGAGCTGGCCGCCAGGCTTCAGCACCTTGATGGACTTTTCGAGCGTGTCCTTGCCTAGACTGTTCAGGACGACGTCGTAGCCGCTCAGGACTTTCTCGAAGTCCTCGTGACTGTAGTCGATGACGACATCCGCGCCGAGGCTTTTGACCAGATCGACATTCGCCGTACTCGTCGTCGTCGCGACCGTCGCGCCGATATGCTTTGCCAGTTGAATGGCGAATGTGCCGACCCCGCCTGACCCCGCATGAATCAGAACCTTCTCGCCTTTCTTCAAGTTCGCGCGGTCTATCAAGACTTGCCAAGCCGTCAGACCCACTAGAGGGATGGACGCCGCCTCTTCCATGGTGAGGTTTTTGGGCTTCAACGCAACGTCAGCTTCATTGATGGCGATGAATTCCGCAAAGGTCCCGATCCGGTCCTGGTTGGGCCGCGCGTAGACCTCGTCGCCTGGTTTGAATCCCCGGACCTTGGACCCGACGCGGACCACGACACCGGCAAGTTCATTTCCCAGAATGAGTGGCAATCGATACGGCAAGATGAACTTGAATTCGCCGTCTCCGATTTTTAAATCCAGGGGGTTCACGCCAGCGG
>JANORU010000446.1:0-4870 GCA_031415475.1 Hyphomicrobium sp. | reverse complement strand
GTGTCGGTTGCTACACAGATATAATCGTCACGGCAGGGGGTGTTGCGGTCACACTTTCTGAGCCCGGCGGTGACCGTTGTCTCGTTGAGGCAAACGTTCAGCGGCTTCTGGTATTTGATAATGCAATCATTGAACCCGCTTGATGCCACGCGCCCGCAGGCGCTGCCCGGGTACCGCCCGAGCGAATTGCAGGTCCGGGTTCGCAACATGCCGCCGAAGAACCCGCCGGTCCTGTTGAGTATTTCTTCTCCCGATGGATCCTCATCGACGTACATCTGATGCGAGGCAATCTCCCGTTGCGGGTTTGGCGGTCGCGGCGGATACGACGACTTTTGCGGCTTGATGGTCGCGTAGCGGTCACGGCTAAAGCCGGCCCAACTGACGATTCCCTGCTCGAGAGGATCGCCAACCTGGTTCTTGGTGGCGCAGACGCCGAAGCGCGACGAGGCCGGCGTCCGCATCAAAACCCGGCACGTCAATCCCTCGGCACAGGTCCAGGACTTGAAGCTCGCATCAATCGGCTCACTGACACTGTCGCTGAGCGTATAGCACTGCGCGCCCCAGCCATTGTAGAAGCCCGTTCCGATCAAACCGCGGTTGTCGCGCTGCGATGGCCGCGCCGAAAACCCGCGTGAAAAGTCGGCCGGCTCGCCGGCGGCCAGCGCTTCGAGAATGTCCTTACGCCGGACTTGATCGGCAAAGAAGTGTGCCGAACCCGGCACGAAGATCGAATTGGCCGGAATGTTAAAGGTCCAGTCGGTGCCGAGAAAATGAAAGCCGCCGATGGCGCGCGACTGATGACAGCCGGTGCAGGATATGTCGCTGAGGCGCTGTTCGAACCCCATCGGCGACTTGATGTTGCGCAGCTTTAGCCCGGCACTCTTGGCGCCGTCGATAGCATCGCGAATTCGTGCGGTGGTCAGGTAGCTGTTGCCGGAGGCATCATTGGCTTTGACGAAGCCAAAGAACTGATGGTTCGCCGAACGGGCAAATCCGCCGGGCGTGACAGAAATTGCCGACTTGGCAAGAAAGCGCTTCGGGATATCAATGGTGCCGTTGTCGAGGTTCTCGACCTGCTTTGGCGTCAAAAGCCAGTCGATGAGGTCCTGACGCAGCGCGGTGTCGGACAGCAATCGCGGCCGATCGATCTGATTCTCCAGCAGACCCTCTTCGAACTTCTCGCTGACCGTATTGTAGTCGAAGACCTTCAGCAGATACTCGGCATCGCCGCCGAAATCGGGAACCACGGATGCGGGGGCCCGCGAAATCTGCAGATTTGTCTCGACCCGAATGACGCTGCCGAGTGAACTTCGATCGAGTAGAGCGTCCTCAGCGATCAGTCTCTGGGCGAGTGCGTCGCCGGTCTCTCCGAAGCCCGCCGAGCCGAGCCACGCCTTGGCAATGTCGCGGCAGGAATGGAAATCGTCCTCGCTATCCTTGGCGTTGAAGACGACATTGAGTGTCATCGGTAGCCGGGAACTGAGCATCGTTTCGGCTCCGGGCGTCACGGCTGCGCGATACGTCAGCCGGTAAATGAACCGGATCTCGCCGCAGGTCCGCTGGTCCTTGTAGGTCTTGTCCAAACGGCTGACGATGCCGGCGAGAGCAAATCGTGCGCGGTCGGAGAACAGCATGTTGTAGTCGAACAGGCGAAAGTCGAAGCCGGCGCCAATGCCCATCTTGCGGCCCCGGTCGGTCTGCAGTTTGAAGTAGTCGATGAATTCCTTGCGCAGCACTTTCTTTATCGGCGCGAACGCCGGCAGATCGAACAAGTCTTCATTGGAGATCGGATTGTCGTTCGCTTCGCGATCGGCAAGCAGCGGGCCGACGCCATAGCCATACGCTTTGTCGAGCTTGGACAGGGCGACGGGGTCGGTGATCGCCGCGCCTTTTTCAAGGCTCTTGTCCGCGCTCGCCGGACCACCCGGCAAGAGCGCGACGAGCCCGAAGGCTAGCCCAAGATAACGACGCCTCATGTGGTCCCCCACAAGAACGCAGCGTGCAATTCCTGTTAGATGTAACGGCTGAGAGTAGAACGGATTTTCAGCCTAGCGACAGCACTTTGGGCTGGCAAGGCACGGTGCAACAAAGTCCTGAGACTGTGGCCGGACCGGCCACTCGATGCCGTTTGGGGAGGCTGAACCGTCAGTTGGTGGCGACGCGTCCACCGCCGGACGATTTCAACCGGCCCTGGCGCGGGGCCCGGCCACCTTGGGCACCAGCGGGCTGGGCGGCTTCGCGGTGGCGTTCCTGGCCGAGCGGCTGCAGCGGCGGCACGGCGGCGAGCACGCGGCCCTTAGGAATTGTCACGATCGCTTCAGTGCCCTTGCGCAATTCCGAGAGCAGTTCGAACTGGCCGCCATGCAGCTCGATCAGGTTCTGCACGATCGGCAGGCCGAGGCCGGTGCCGCCTTCGGCATTCTCATGGGCGAGCGAACCCTGGCCAAAGACCTGGAGTACCTTCGGGATCTCGTCGGCGGGAATGCCGGGGCCCGTGTCGCGGACGGAAATATACTGACCGCCGTCATCGGTGGCGCCGACCGTCACCGTGACGTAGCCGCCTTTGGGCGTGAACTTCAGCGCGTTCGACATCAGGTTCAAGCAGATCTGACGAATGGCGCGCTGGTCGGCCCAAACCTGCGACAGGCTCGAGTCATAGTCTTCAACCAGATTGACGCCCTTAGACTGAGCCCTGAGCTTCAGCAAGCGGTGGCAATCCTCGGCGACATCGGCGATGCGCGTCGGTTCTTCGTGCAGCTCATAGCGGCCGGCTTCAATCCGCGACAGATCAAGAATTTCGTTGATCAGGTGCAGGAGATGACGGCCGCTGTCGTGGATGTTGCCGGCATATTCCCGATAAGTCGGATTTTCGAGCGGGCCGAGCAGTTCGGCCTTCATGACCTCAGAGAAGCCCATGATGGCGTTCAATGGCGTCCTGAGCTCATGGCTCATGGTGGCGAGGAAGCGCGACTTGGCTTTGTTGGCGGCTTCCGCGCGCCGCCGGGACTCGTCAGATACCAGCTTCTCCTGCTCAAGTTCAGCGATCAGAGCGTCCTTCTGAGCCCGGAACTCGAGCATGGCGAGCGCGGTCGAATGCAGTCCCTTGGCGAGGAATATGAAGTAGACGTTGACGCCGAGCGCCATCGATGCGAGCGCGAAATAAAACGGATCGTTGAGCATCAACAGCCGGCAGACAACCACGAACGTCATCGGCAGCGTGCCGGCGTAGAGAATGCTCATCACTGTCGAGGCGAATGACATGCGGATCGCCAGCACGACGATCAACGTGGCGAAAATAAAGACGTGGGACGAGAAGATGAAGTTGTGCGATTGCGCGCTTGTGGCCGCAACACCGATCAGCGTGAACCCGGCCCAGGTTGCCCCGTTCAAGGCTTCGGCAATCGTGAACCGGCGACGCCAAGCCTTGACATCGATCTCTTCGCGCGGCTGCGCCAGGAAACGGCGGCACTGTTCGATGAGGACGACCTTGGCGCCGATCACCATCAGCAGCCAGAGCACGGCTTCGTAAACCGGTGCCCAGAACATTGACGAGAGCGCGAAAATAACCGACAGCGCCGGCATGGTCACAGCGGCGCCAATTTCGTTGCGGGCAAACATCGACAGCAGTTCGTATTCGAACTCGGGACGAATGGTCACGTCGCCGTTCAATCGGGCGCGCGTGGCCTTCAAATCTTCCGACGCCTTCTTGCGGCTATCG
Source organism: Hyphomicrobium sp. (assembly GCA_031415475.1). Taxonomy (GTDB): domain Bacteria; phylum Pseudomonadota; class Alphaproteobacteria; order Rhizobiales; family Hyphomicrobiaceae; genus JAGVSR01. The sequence goes on along the minus strand of JANORU010000446.1, from coordinate 1,152 downwards.
CGCTTGGTGCGCAGCCTGGCGATGTCGTCGGCTGAGCTGATGGTGGTCATTCTATCCGCCGTTGGGGCCCGCCCCGCCATTGCCGGTTTCACCTGCGGTCCGATCGACACCGAACCGCCGGCAGTGGCCCCGCCACTCCGACGCTCGTTAACTTGCGGGCAATTCGCTAACTTATGGTTTATTGGCAGGGGGAAATGGGACGATGGGGCGGATGCAACTCAAGCGACCGGTCAGCCGTAGAAGTGTCGTTCGCACGATCCTGACCGGGATCGGGCTGGCAATTGTGGCGCTGCTCAACCAGTGGATGGAGAGCGACAAATCCGGACCGGCGGCACCGATCCCGGCTGACGGGGTGACCGGCGTCCCCCGGCTGGTCGACGGCGATAGCTTTCACATGAACGGCGACGAGGTGCGCATGAAGGGCATCGATGCGCCCGAAGGCCGGCAAACATGCCAGCGTCAAGGCCGTGACTGGCCGTGCGGGGAAGAAGCCCGGCGCGAATTGCAGCGCCAGATCAACGGCATGAAAGTCACCTGCGAGGTCCATGAGCGCGATCAGCACCGCCGCCTGCTGGGCACCTGCCGGGCGGGTGGCAAGAACCTCAACGCCGCCATGGTCGAGCAGGGTTATGCGGTCGCCTTCGGTGGCTACGAAGCCGAGGAGCGGGTGGCGCGCAACGCCAAGCGTGGGCTATGGAGCGGCGAATTCGAGCGCCCGCGCGACTGGCGCCACAAGAACGGCATCGGCCAATGAAGATTATTGAAACACGCTCTGCACCGAATCCGCGGCGGGTGCGAATATTTCTGGCTGAGAAAGTGATTGAAGTGCCCTTCGAGCAGATCGACCTGGAGCCGGGTACCCTGCGATCGTCCGTGTTTACCGCCGGCAACCCGATGCAGCGGGTCCCGGTGCTGGTCCTTGATGACGGCACCTGGATCGCCGAAACGGTCGCCATCTGCCGCTATTTCGAGGAACTTCAGCCCGAGCCGGCGCTGTTCGGCCGGGGCGCCAAGGGTCGCGCGATTGTCGAAATGTGGAACCGGCGGATCGAACTCGGTCTCTTTCAGGCGATTGCCCATGTCTTCCGCCACTTGCACCCCAAGATGGCCGATCTCGAAGTGCCGCAAGTGCCAGCCTGGGGTCTGGCCAAC
>JANORU010000445.1:0-2246 GCA_031415475.1 Hyphomicrobium sp. | reverse complement strand
CGCCCCTTCGCGTTGGCAGGAGGTCTCACTGCGGACAACGTCGCCACGGCAATCGCTCTCACCGGGGCTGAAATTGTTGACGTGTCATCGGGTGTCGAGAGCGCCCGGGGCGTCAAAGATCCTGAGTTGATCCGCCGCTTTCTAACGGCGGCAAAGACCGCTAAGCAAAAGTGAATACCCCCTCTCCCTATTCACTGTTCTTGAATGGGGAGAGGGTTGGGGTGAGGGGCAGCTGCTTGTTCGAACTTGTGCCGCCCCTCACCGTCATGTCGAAGACATGCCTCCGGCATGCCCGCTCCCCGTATAGGACGGGGAGAGGGGAAATGCGAACGAGCGAGTGACGGCCATGGCTACCCCAAGCGACAAGTCGGCGGGCGCGAAGCTCAACAGCTATCGCACGGGCCCGGATGAGAAGGGTTTTTTCGGTTTGTTCGGCGGCCGGTTCGTTGCCGAAACGCTGATGCCGCTGATCCTTGACCTCGAGCGCGCCTACACCGCCGCCAAGGCCGACCCGTCATTCCAGGCGGAAATCGACCATCTCAACTTGCATTATGCCGGCCGGCCAAGCCCGCTCTATTTCGCCGAGCGGCTGACCAACGAACTCGGTGGCGCGAAGATTTATTTCAAGCGCGACGAACTCAATCATACCGGCTCGCACAAGATCAACAATTGCCTCGGCCAAATTCTGCTGGCGCGTCGCATGGGCAAGACGCGGATCATCGCCGAGACGGGTGCCGGCCAGCACGGCGTTGCGGTGGCGACGGTGTGCGCCAAATACGGCCTGCCGTGCGAAGTCTACATGGGCGCCACCGACATCGAGCGTCAGGCGCCGAACGTTGCCCGCATGAAGTTACTCGGCGCCAAGCTCAATCCGGTGACGGCTGGCGCCGGTACGCTCAAAGACGCGATGAACGAAGCGCTGCGCGACTGGGTGACCAATGTCAAAGACACCTACTATCTGATCGGCACGGCGGCCGGTCCGCATCCCTATCCGGCGATGGTGCGCGATTTCCAGTCGATCATCGGCAAAGAGACTCGCGAGCAGATGATGGCCGCCGAAGGCTGCCTGCCCGATACGCTGGTTGCCTGCATCGGCGGCGGATCAAATGCCATCGGACTGTTCCATCCGTTCCTGGATGACACCGGTGTTGCGATTTACGGCGTCGAAGCCGGTGGCCACGGCCTAGAAGTCGATAACGGTCACGCCGCATCGATGAACGGCGGCACGCCTGGCGTGCTGCACGGCAACCGCACGTATCTGCTGCAGAACAGCGACGGCCAGATTCTCGAAGGTCATTCGATTTCGGCTGGCCTCGACTATCCGGGCGTTGGGCCGGAACACGCGTGGCTGAAAGACTCCGGTCGCGTGACCTACGCCTCGATCACCGACAAAGAGGCGTTGACGGCTTTGCAATTGTGCACGCGGCTTGAAGGCATCATTCCGGCGCTCGAGCCAAGCCACGCGCTGGCATTCGTCTCGAAACTCGCGCCGACGCTGCCGAAGGACAATCTGCTGGTGATGAATTTATGCGGCCGCGGTGACAAGGACCTGTTCACCGTCGCCAAGCATCTCGGAATGAAGATTTAGAACTGAGCATGACCAACACAACCCGCATCGACGACACATTCGCCGCTCTCAAAAAAGAGGGCCGTTCGGCGCTGATCACCTTCATCACCGCCGGCGATCCTGATCTCGCCACCAGCGAAGCGATCTTTCAGGCGTTGCCCGGTGCTGGCGCCGACGTGATCGAACTCGGTATGCCGTTTTCCGATCCGATGGCCGATGGGCCTGCCATTCAGGCAGCGTCGCTGCGCGCCCTGAAGGCCGGCCACGATATGCACAAGACACTAGCGATGGTCCGGCACTTCCGCGCCAAGGACACGACGACGCCGATTGTGCTGATGGGCTACTACAATCCGATCTACGTTTACGGCAACGCGCGGTTCCTCGCCGACGCCAAGGAGGCGGGGGTCGACGGGCTCATCGTGGTCGATGTCCCGCCAGAGGCGGACGAGGAATTGTGCCTTCCGGCTGTGGAAAAAGGGCTGAATTTCATCCGCTTGGCGACGCCCACCACCGACCAAAAGCGGCTTCCGGCCGTGCTCCGGAACACCTCAGGCTTCGTTTATTACGTCTCGATCACGGGAATTACCGGTGCGGCTGCCCCGGTCATCAGCGAGGTTGAAAGCCATATCGCGCGCTTGAAGAAAGCCACCAAACTGCCGGTCGCTGTCGGGTTTGGCGT